>NZ_JRXI01000040.1:0-13204 GCF_000813645.1 Neochlamydia sp. TUME1
CATCGGGATGATTTTCACCATAAAGCTTAAGGTTAATGGTAAGGGCTTTATTCCTATACTCGGCCGCCTTAGCTAAATTGCCTTGGTCTTGGTAGATTGCTCCTAGACTGTCGTAATCTCCTGCCACGCTGGGATGTTTTTCACCAAAAAGCTTACGGTTAATGGCAAGCGCTTTGTTGTTACACTCAGCCGCCTTGTCTAAATTGCCTTGCTCTTGGTAGATTGATCCCCTAGTGCCGTAATCAATTGCCACCTTGGGATGATTTTCACCAAAAAGCTTAAGGTTAATGGCAAGCGCTTTGTTGTTACACTCAGCCGCCTTGTCTAAATTGCCTTGTTCTTGGTAGATTTGCCCTAAGTTGGCGTAACAACATGACACCATAAGATTATTTTCACCAAACAGCCTAAGGTTGATTTTGAGCGCCATGTGAACATATTTAAGTGCTACGTCAAGATTTCCTTGTTGTCGGTAGAATGCCCCCAGGTTAATGCATTCTCTTGCTACATAATGATGATTTTTGCCAAACAGCCTAATGTCTATTAATAAAGCTCTATTACAATATTCAATTGCCTTTTCTATGTTACCTTGCATGCAGTAAGTTAAACCTAGGTTATTATAATTCCTTGCTACCGTAGGATGGTTTTCAGCAAAAAGCTTAACGGCAATCTTGAGGGCTATTTGGCCATGCTCAACTGCCTTATCTAAATTCCCTTGTTCTTGGTAGATTTGTCCAAGGTTGCTATAATAAATTGCCACATTAGGATGATTTTCACCGAAAAGCTTAAGGTTAATAGCGAGTGCTTTGTTGGTATAATCTGCTGCTTTATCTAAATTGCCTTGGTCTTGGTAGATTTGTCCTAAGTTACCATAACAGGCTGCTACAGTAGGGTGATATTTACCATAAAGTTTAAGCGTGATGATAAGGGCTTTATTGCAATACTCAGCCGCCTTTCCTAAGTTACCCTGTGCTTGGTAGAAGTGCGCTAAGTTGTTGTAATCGATTGCCACCATAGGATGATATTTACTATAAAGCTTAATATCAAGGGCAAGCGCTTTGTTGCTATATTCAACCGCCTCGTCTAATTTGCCTTGTTCTTCGTAGATTCCTCCTAGGTTGCTATAATAAATTGCCACACTGAGATGATTTTTTCCAAAAAAGCTAAGGTGAACGGCAAGGGCTTTATTGCAATACTCAGCTGCCTTATCTAAATTGCCTTGTTCCTTATAGATTTGTGCTATATTAGCATGACAGCTTGCCACCTGTGGATTATTCTCACCATAAAGATTAAGATCAAGGGCAAGAGCTTTATTGTAATACTCAGCTGCCTTATCTAAATTGCCTTGTTCCTTATAGGTTTGTCCTACGTTAGCATAGCAGCTTGCCATTCTTGGATCATTCTCATCATAAAGATTAAGATTAAGGGCAAGGGCTTTATCGCAATACTCAGCCGCCTTATCTAAATTGCCCTGCTGGCGATAAATGATTCCAAGTGTACTTAAAACCTCTGAATCTTGCGGATTTATTTCATTTGCTAAAAGATAGCATTTTTCTGCTTTTTTATATTGAAAAAGCCTTAGAAGTATATCTCCTTGCGTTTTTGGTGAGTTATCCTCCAAATCAGAAAATTTAAGTGGGTCTTCATTACCTGCTAAAAACTTTTCCATAGCCTGATAGAAAGAAATGAAGATACCGTAAATTTTTTTTATCTTTTCTAAGGCATCATGATTTAAAGCAAACTGCTTTTTAATGAGGTTTGGATAATTAAATCCAAAGGGTTTAATTAGAGGGTTCATCATCTCTTGTTGCGCTTGATAATGAGAGTAGGTCTTAAGGCGCATAAATAATGCTATACTCATCCATTCCTGTAGCTTTTCAGCTGCTTTGTTTGTTAGAATTCCTTTCTTATTTAGCTGATCAACTCTACCAAATGTATCCGAGGCTACTACTTCTTTAAGAAGAGCTAGCCGGTCAATAGCTAAATGAGGAAACCGATAAAAATCATTCTTAATTCGAAAAAGCATACCATGCTTGTTTAAATCACCCATTCCCGGATTAAAAGTTTCCATATCAGCTAACACAAGGTGCTCTTTAGCTAAATAGTGACGCAGATCAAGGCTTTCTTGATAGGTCATATCAAGCACCTCTCGAATTTTCTCATCATAACATTTAGTTAACTCCCCATTGCCTAGTAGATGAGTATGGTTTAGCAATTCCATGGGAAGATGAGGTTCTTTTTCATGCCACCATTGGCCTTTTTCATCTTTACCCACATATTGGGCCATCTTTTCAGGAGTTTGAATAAGCTCAAATGTCTTACCATTGCCAAAAGGAGTTTTACAGCCTTTTCCTTCTACTCCTGCTCCATCAAAGGCTAAGCCCCGTGGCGTAATGCCATCGAAAAAGTCTATTGCTTTTAAGCAAGGAATATTCAAAGCAGGAAGAATAGTTTCTCCTAAATTAATGATTTTTAGATGTAAAAGAGTGGTGAGATGCTTGAAGTATTTTTTATTACTGCTAGTGTCATCTTGTATAAGAATCCCAAATTCTAAATCTGAGTAAGGAGTCATCTCTTCTCTGGCTAGCGAGCCAAAGCCAATCATGGCATATTCACATGGCGCAGGGCCTAAGGTTTCAATAGCTTGCATTGCAAGAAACTTAAAGAAAATTTTTATCTGTTGGGCGATTTCAGCGTAGAGCGTTCTGACTTTTTCAGAAGAAGGAGTTTCTGGCAAAACTTGAATTTTCTCCTCTATTTTTTCTCTAAATTTTTTTAATGCTTTGCTATTGTCTTCAAATTGCTTTCTCATTACTTCATGGCTTAAAAGCTTTCCTTCGCACAGTGTAGTAAGTAGGTCTTGAATATTGAAAATCTTTTCTTTAATTATTTCCTGCCTGTCTTCTGAAGATAGACGTAAAACATACTGATAAAGTCCTGCTGCTTGAAGGAGAGTTTTAGAGGTTCCCTTTCTTAAATAGACGTCACCGAGTCTTTCTATGTATATGCTTTCTTGAGTAGTGTCTTTCTCTTGCACAGCGATATGTAAAGCTAACGTATAAGCTTTCTCTGCTTCTTTTACCTTTTCTTTTGATAAAAGCTCATCATCCCCCAAGCTTTCTAAGGTTTTCTTTAACTTATCTTTAAATAGAGGATCAGAAAAAAGGGAATCAGGGGAGGTTGCTGAGTTTGAAGGAAGAGATTTAGTTTGCTTAAAGGGCTCTGCATAAACAAAGTGGCCGCCTAAATCAATAATAAAAATATATTCTGCAGGCTGCTGTTCTGGAGAAATCGTTTTCCATTCCTGGGATCTATGCTCTTCAGTTAAGCCTGCTTCTGAGAAAATTAACCTGTCATGAATTCCGCACATCTGCTGCTCTTCATTAACCGTTATTAGTCTGATTAGGAATAGATAAAGCTGAAGCTAGTAAATCTCCTTCATTTAAGCCGCTTATCCAAGCCCCTTTCTCTCTTATTTCTTCAGCTCTTTGGCTGTCTGTGTGTTTAACAATGCCTGAAAGCACTTGCCTTAGGTATGAAATTTTATCTGCCTGCTCTTCTAGCAAAGGAATTATTCTAGAAAGGAAGGCATAGCTTTCTAAAAAAGCGCTAAAAAAGCAGTCACCATCACTCTCCACACCTTTTAATTCAAACCCTTCTTCTTTTAGGTAAGCAGCCGCAGCATTTACTTTTGCTACTAGTGAATCGCTAATAATAGTGGTAGGATTTTGCCACAAGAATATAGCTATTTGCTTTGGTGTCCATTGGTTTGCAGAGGGGTCAAGTAGATCTGCTTGATCCACTTCAAGCGAATTTTCTTTCAGAGCAGTAATCCTAGGGCTTACCGAATCAAACTTCTTCAATAGGTTGCTGCTTTGAATGAGCTGTTTCCAAGCCCTACATACAAGCTTTGCTTGGTTTAAATCTGGCAGGTTTAACTCTGCAAATATTTTTAGGCTAATTTCTGCATAAACATAAGTATTTCTCCTAAGGCTAATAGATTCTTCCTCTATATTTTTAAATGCAGGGAAGATAAGAGGATGAACACGCGAATTTTCTGATAACATACACTAAGGCCTTTCTATTTGATTCTGGTTAAATTTAGACATTTGACACTAGTATCTATAAATTTTTTATTGCTTTATAAGCTAAGTTACTTAAAGTTTAAATGGAAAATATTTCCTTTTTTAACATGTATAAAATTTTTTCAACAAACCGTTTGAAAAATTTTGGCTTTAGTACCTTGCTTTGCTGCATAATAAAAGCTTGCATAAGCCATCGTAAGGGAGGATAGTGCTATTCGTTACAGTTATAATTATTTTTTGCCAATTGTAAAGGATAAACCTTACTTAAGCCTCTTTCTTTTGCATGCTAGGCAAAAGTACAACCGAATCTTTATCTTTCTATAACTAGTTTTATAAAAAGAAGGAAGCTTTATCATTGTAAGCCCGCTTGATCGCTATTGTTTTTGCTTGCCTATGTTTTTTTTAAAGCTGCTTCAAGTCTTATAAAGCTTACTTGCTAGGTGATATCTTTACAGCGGCCTACGGATTAAGTCTAAGGCTTGTTTTAATGGTAATGAGCAGCTTTTTAAGCGATGCTTTATCGATAAAGCTTAAGCTGCTTTCAAGCAAATGATTTTCTCAATATATTATCTTAAACTTATCCTTTAAGAGTTACTATTTGAGGCTTTAGCTTTATGCTTGACTAAGCAAACCTCAAAAGTCTATTTTTGCTTCCACATCTGATGATGATGTATTTAAAGCTTAGCTATAGAAGCTGTTAGAAAAACCAAAGCGACCCTTTATTGGTATAATCTTAGCTTGAATGCCTTTTTTTACTTGCTAGGCAAAAAGTGCAATTTAGGCCTCATCCTTTCTTTGTTAATATTAAAAAACGAAGCAAGCTTTATCCCTATTAAATAGCCTTGATTTTTGTCCTCTTTGCTTGCTTATCCTTCCTTTTTGTAAAGGGTTTTATGCCCTACTTAGAGCCTGCTTGCTAGGTAGTGTTCTTGCCAGGAACTCCTTAAGTTTAAGGAAGGTTTATCTAATTGCTTTGAAGAGTAATGAGCAGGCTTTTAAGTAATGCTTTATCTATAAAAGCTGCCTTTAAGCAAATGATTTTCTCAATAGAGGATCTTATCCTTTAAGAATTACTATTTGAGGCTTTAGCTTTAGGCTTGCCTAAGCAAACTTCAAAAGTCTAATTTTTGCTTCTTCATCTGATGATGATGTGCTTAAAGCTTAGCTATAGAAGCTGTTAGAAAAATGAAATTGAAGATAAAGAAGCCTTATCAGCAAACTAGCCCTTTAGGTGTAAGAAAAGGCTATGTTTTTAGATCTAGAGATTCTTTAAACTTTTTTTTCTTGGGTTGATAGGGAGAACGGAATACATACCTTAAATTTTTAGCTCATGAATAGACCTTTGATTTCCTTTAACTTAATTGTTATCTTATCTCTTGTTTTCTATTCAAAATTCTGTATTCTATTTCTTATTCTTCCTCCATTTATTTATAAAGAATTTAGATACTATGAAAATTTCATTGAATTGGTTACGCGAATATATCTCAATCGATCTGCCACCTCTAGAAATTGCTAAGGCTTTGACCTCTGCAGGCCTTGAAGTGGAAAAAATAGAAACGCTAGGTGAGGGCTTTGAGGGGGTAGTTGTTGCTGAGGTCCTTACCGTCGAAAAGCATCCTGAAGCAGATAGGCTGTGTGTAGCTCAAGTAACGGATGGCCAAGAAACCTATCAGGTGGTATGTGGAGCTTCAAATTGCCGCCCCGGCATTAAAACAGCTCTAGCTCGTGTAGGTGCTAGCTTAACGGATGATAGTGGTAAAAGATTTAAGATTAAAAAGTCAAAGTTAAGAGGTATCGAATCTTCTGGCATGCTATGTGGTGCCGATGAGCTGGGTTTAGGTGATCAGGAACACGAGGGAATTATCGAGCTAGAAGACCACCTACCAGTAGGTACTGATCTAGCGATATTAATGTCGGATACCTTATTTGAAATTGGCCTTACCCCTAATCTAGGACATTGCAGTAGTGTGATAGGTGTAGCAAGGGAATTAGCAGCCGTCTTAGAATTGCCTCTTGTTTTACCTGTAATCTCCTTTTCTGAAGATCCATCTTTACATACAGCAGAGTTAATAAAAGTTGCTGTGCAAGATAAGGAAAAATGCTTGCGCTATGCTTGTCGCGTGATAAGGGATGTTAAAGTGAGCCCGTCTCCCGATTGGTTGAAAAAACGTTTGAAAGCTAGCGGCATTCGTTCCATTAACAACATCGTTGATATTACCAATTATGTATTTTTGGAATGTGGACAGCCTTTACATGCTTTTGACTATGACAAGATCAGCGAACATACTATTGTTGTGCGCACCGCTAAAGAGGGAGAAATTTTCACTACTCTTGATGAAAAGAACCGCCTGTTAAGCGCGGAAGATTTACTGATTGCTGATAAAGAAAAAGGGATTGCGCTTGCCGGTATCATGGGGGGTAGCAACTCTGAAGTCACTCTTTCTACCCAGCACATCTTGCTAGAGGCAGCTTATTTTGAAAGAAAATCCATTCGTAAAACAAGCAAACGTCTTGGCCTCCAAACAGATTCCTCCAAACGTTTTGAAAAAGGTGCCGACCCTCATGCTGTATTATGGGCTTTAAATCGTGCAGCCATGCTAATTCAACAGCTAACTTTAGGAAAAGTTGCTCAAGGGCCTCTCGATATTAAAGAGCAGGTGTTTGCTGAAAAGCTAGTTGGTTGCCGTTTAAGCAAAATAAATGGCCTTTTAGGCACTCATCTAGCTGTAAGTGAGGTGGAAACTATATTTAAACGCCTAAGCTTTATTTATACTTGGGACGGACAGGACAACTTTTGTGTGACAGTGCCCACTTATCGCGTCGATGTGCTAAGCGAAGTGGATCTTATCGAAGAAGTTGCCCGTATTTACGGGTATGATAATATTAGCCGCTCTCAGCCTATGTATAAGAATGCCACTATTCCTCATGCTCCTTTATTTCTTTTTGAAAGAGCCATTAAAGAGCGTTTGATAGGGGAAGGATTGCAAGAGTTTATTACTTGCGATCTGATTGGTGCTTCAATTTTAGATACTCTTAACCTACAAACAAATGCTTTAGAAACAATTAAAGTTTTAAATCCTATCTCTGTGGAACAGTCGACCTTAAGGACTTCATTGCTACCAGGCCTGTTGCAACTGGTCAAATATAATGCTGCCCATCAAAATCATGATATAGCCGGATTTGAAATCGGTCGCATTCATTATAAAGAAGGAGAACAATATAAAGATCAATCTGTCATAGGCATCGTTTTAGCTGGAAAAGCCTCTTCTCAAACTTGGACGACTAAGGAACGAGAATTTGATTTCTATGATTTGAAAGGAATGATCGAAAACATGCTTAAGGAATTACGTGTGTTTAATGTTTCTTTTAAGCCAAATGATTTGAAAACTTTTCATTCAGGCCGCCAGGTAGCTATTTTTGTTGATTCTTTAGAAATCGGCTCAATGGGAGAAATTCATCCTTCCATCTGCAGACGTCTAGATGTCCAGCAAAGGATTTACTTTGCTGAGTTAAATGTATATGATCTATTTAGTGTGCGCCAAGAAAACTATGTAATGAAGGATATTCCTATCTATCCAGGCTCGCAAAGAGATTGGACAGTGACCGTAAAGGAGGAAATTTCCTTTCAACACATTTTAGATCTTGTTCCTCTATCGTCAAAGCTTCTTAAAAGTGTAAAATTGCTAGATATTTATCGTAGTGAAAAATTAGGAACCGGCTTAAAAAATATGACTTTTCGCTTTCTTTATCGAGATGACCAAAAGACTTTATCTCAGGAAGAAGTTGACAATGAGCATGCATGTGTCTTGCAAGAAACAATTATAAAATTATAAAACTTAATGTTTAGAGGTGAATTTATGTGTAGTAAATATGTTTCTCTCTTAGGCCTTTCATGGGTTGCTATAGCTTTATCGGGATGCCATCAAGTAGAAAAATCTTCTTTTTCACCTGACGTAGTTAATGAAACTTATGTGCATCGCTATGGGGTACCAGTGAGCCCTAAAGATTGGAGTGATAGTGGCCATCATGGGCAAATTCTCTCTTCTTTAGCCAATGGGGTAGTCGTTACCAAAACTTATAATTCTGGTGTTCTGGATGGAGATACAACCTATTCTTATCCTCATAGCTCTGCTATCGAAAAAGTAGAAACCTATGCCAATGGCGTTTTGCAAAAAACCTCCATTTTTTATCTTTCTGGTGCTCCTCAAGAAGAAATATTTTATCACACACCGCAAAACCGCACGGTTCTTACCTGGTACGAATCGGGAGATCCTAAATCTAAAGAAGAGTTTCAAGGTAATCTTCTTTTCCAAGGTTCTTACTATGGGCCCGACAACCAACTTGAATCTCAAGTGGTGAACTATCATGGTAAACGTATACGTCGTGATAATTATGGCCTTCTTGTTTCGGTAGATACCATCGAGAAAGGGCAGCAAACTTTACGTACGACATATCATCAAAACGGCACTCCTAAAGAAGTTATTCCTTATGTGAATGGTAGGATACATGGTCAGCTTAGAACCTATATGCCAGCTGGCGAACCTTGCACAAAGGAAGAGTGGAACAATGGAGTACAGTCTGGCATCACAATAGAATATGCTAACGGTGAAAAAATTGCCGAGGTCCCTTATGCGGAGGGGCGTAAGCATGGCGTGGAGCGTCGTTATCGCGATGGTAAAACTGTGGTTCAAGAAACTAACTGGGTTAAAGGACAAAAACATGGTCCCTGCACAAGCTATATTGGCAATACTACTAAGACAGATTGGTATTGGCAAGATAAGCAGGTGACCAAAAGTCATTATGAAATTCTAAATGGACAAGGCTCCAAAAAAGCTATATGGAGAAATGTTCATTAATTTTTTTTAGGTGATGAGGGCAAGGACTCAATCCTTCTTTTTAGCATCAAGGACAGAGTCCTTGCCCCTCTCAATAAAACCTTAAAGATTTGATATCTACCTTACATTTGCTCGACTAGTTGTCGCCTAATTTTTTCTACAGTTACTTCCCAAATTGCCTAGCTAGCATCGATCACTTGCTCATTAATTATTACTTTTTTATCTTAGCCTTAGTACTTTCTAACCTCAAAGCTTCGCTTAAATTCTTCTCAGTTTACAATAATCTTTTTTACACATAGCTTCATGGCTCTTTGTCTAGTTAGAGAAATTGCAATAGATGAGAAAATGTTCTTCTGGCTATTAAGTAAATGCCCATAAGTTAATCTGTAGGAAATAGGCTCAACGTATTACAAAGAAGTTAAATGTTGGATGGATCTTGAAAAGAAAGGCAAACATTTTAAAACTTTAAACTTTCTAAAAAAAAAGCAGCCTATGCTTAAGCTTTAAGTTAAGCCTAGCTGTGCTATATAATCATTTATTTCCTTTAGGGTGCTGTGCATTTCTTTTGGAAGGTTGAGCTCTCGCGCGATGTTCCCAAGGTTTTTTAAATGTGGGGCCTAAAACTTTTGAAGAGATTTGAGACCTGGTTCATCAAAACTTAGAAGCTCAAGCCTTTTCTTTCGATTTTTAAACGTGTCAGTTAGGGCGTCTTTTAGAATTTTGAAATTGATGAGTTTTGCGTCGCGTATTAGCAAGAGCAGGTCATGATAATCCTTCATGCGGCTATTAGCCGTTCCTTTGGAAATCACTGTCTCGAGCTTTTCAGCAAAAATTGTTTCCGGAGGATAAACCATTAAGGATACTTCTTCTTCAAATAAAGGATGACCTTTATACTGAGAAAGATAAATATCTTGGCTAAAGGGCTTTACTATATCTCCTACGCCGACATCGATATGAATTTTATCTTTCATACGACCAAATGTCGCCTTTAAATGCACGCGATAGCCCGAATAATCCATATGCGGCTGCTCTAAAATATCTATACCAGCATACTTGAAAGAAAATCCATCTTTTAACTCTATGGCAGCAATTTGCGCAATGGCTTGTTTCGTTTCTTCTTGGCCGGCCTTCATGTTCGTAAGTAAAAAATCAAGATCGGTGGTTTCCCTGCCTATATGCAAGAAATAGGCAAGAAGAGATCCTCCTTTAAAAATGAAATTTCGGGCATGTGTTGAATGTGATAGCCGCACTAAAAAGCGCTCAAGAAGAAGCTTCTTCCAGCATTCATTAAAATGTATGCCTTTTTCTATGGAGATAATCTTGAGGCGGTTCTTTAATGCTTGCTCGTTCATGTGGTAGCTGTAATTAAATAAGGATCAATATTAAATCTAAGCTTTTTTGCATAGGTCTGAAGTCTTTTTAAATCTATTTTATTTCCTTTTTTAAGGAGTGCCATCTTGAGTGCTTTAATAGCAGTTTCTCGGCTTAAAAGTCTAAAAGCATCTATAATGGTGCGTTCGCGATCAAATATAGGAAGTCGAATACCTCCTAGCTCTACTTCTGTTTTTCCAAGTTCCATATTCCTAAATCTTACAATTTTTATAGATCCTTCCCGGGTAATCGATGTGCTATGGGAGATGGCAATCCAGTGTTTTCGCGGGATTTCCTCCGTCAGCTCATAGATAGCTAAAGCAGAGACTAGGCAAATTACTCCCCCTGGTACAGAATTTACTGCCTCGATAAGATCTTCCCATTGAAAAATTTCTGGTGAGCCTTGATAGTCGCTGCTTTGATAAATCCCACGGCCTAGGCGTTTAATCTGTTTTTTTCTTATATAGTAAGCAAGACGAGCAGGGGATATTCCTAGCTGTTTGATTTGAGCTACGGTGAAGAAGGGGCGAGTAAGAAGTGAATGTAGGCTGTGAAGGGTAGTCAACTTTTTCATAGTTAATCTCTTTATAGGAAATTTAACAGAAAAACCCAATAACATCAATTGGGTTTTTCTGTTAAATAATCTAAGAGAAAAGATGCAGTAAAGATCAAAGGATTAGCAAGAAAAGTGCTAATAATTAACAAATATTTTTGTGCTTTTTACCTAGCAAATATTTTATCCACTTTCTCTTGTTTGCTTTTCTTGTTAAAAATAACTTTTCTCTCCTCCTTCACATCGATAATTACGAAAGCTAGGTGAGAATTTCTTCTGGTCATTAAATAAATTCACTTAACTTAGAGACTCACCTTACGCACAGATGAGTTGAATAAATTATTCTAAGGATATATTTTTCTTTGAAAAGAGGAGAAAAAAATGAAACTTGATATTCTTGATATTTATACAGAGTATCTTATCAGCATTATTCTCTTTGCCCGCCTCCCCTTACAACTTTAAGCTCTTTTGATGATTAAAGCTTTGACTTTGATTCATCAATAACAGCAGCTCGGAAAAACTTCTTCCATTATAATCGGGATGGGCGCACACAGAGGCAATCTCTAGCTTAACTTTCCGGTCTATTAATTCGAACCGGCTGTAAACAAGATAACTATTTCTAAAAGAGCGGAGTACTTTTGGATAAAAGCTAATATGTAAGGGTTTGTCTTTGAACTGCTGTTGATGATGTCTTTTCCACAATGTCTCTTCATTTCCTATTCTTTTCCAGTGTTTACATACTTGCTGAGCCTTCCCAAGCTCTTTGGGGGAGAGAAAAGAAAAAATATGCACAATCAATTCTTCTGGTATCGTTTTTATTGAGGGAGGGGACTCAGTAATAAGACGCCAAGGGCGCAGATCTATACAATTAAAAGGATTGAAGTTAAAAAAAAAGCATCCCATTATAATGAATCCTTGATTAATAGAGTTAAAAACATTCTCAACGCAAATAGTCTTTTTAAGTTACACACCTTACGCACAGATGAGTTGAATAAATTATTCTAAAGATATATTTTTCCTTTGAGAAGAGGAGAAAAAAATGAAACTTGATCTTCTTGATATTCATACAGATTATCTTATCAGCATTATTCTCTTTGCCGGCCTCCCCTTACAACCTTAAGCTCTTTTGATGATTAAAGCTTTGACTTTGATTCATTAATAACAGCAGCTCGGAAAAACTTCTTCCATTATAATCGGGATGGGCGCGCACAGAGGCAGTCTCTAACTTAACTTCCCGTCTTATTGATTTCCTGTGGTTATAAAAAAGATAACTATTCCTAAAAGATCGAGGTTTTTTTAGACAAAAGCTAATATGTAAGGGTTTGTCTTTGAAATGCTGTTGATGATGTCTTTTCCACAATGTCTCTTCATTTCCTATTCTTTTCCAGTGTTTACATACTTGCTGAGCATTCACAAGCTCTTTGGGGGAGAGAAAAGAAAAAATATGCACAATCACTTCTTCTGGGATCGTTTTTATTGAGGGAGGGGCCTCAGTAATAAGACGCCAAGGGCGCAGATCTATACAATTAAAAGGATTAAAGTTAAAAAAAAAGCATCCCATTATAATGGCTCCTTAATTAATAGAGTTAAAAAATTCTCAAAGCAAATAGTCTTTTTAAGTTACTCACCTTACACCTAGATGAGTTGAATAAATTATTCTAAGGATATATTTTTTCTTTGAAAAGAGGAGAAAAAAATGAAACTTGATATTCTTGATATTCATATAGATTATCTTATCAGCCTTATTCTTTTTGCCGGCCTCCCCTTAAAACCTTAAGCTCTTTTAATGATTAAAGCTTTGACTTTGATTCATCCATAACAGCCTCTCGGAAAAAATTGGATTATATGAGGGAGAGGCGCGCAAAGCGGCAATCTCTAGCTTAACTTCCCGTCTTATTGATTCGCTCCGACTATAAACAAGATAACTATTCCTAAAAGACCGAAGTACTCTTGGATAAAAGCTAATATATAAAGGTTTGCCTTTGAAATGCTGTTGATGATGTCTTTTCCACAGGGTCTCTTCATCTCCTATTTTTTTCCAGCATTTACATACTTGCTGAGCATTCACAAGCTCTTTGGGGGAGAGAAAAGAAAAAATATGCACAATCACTTCTTCTGGGATCGTTTTTATTGAGGGAGGGGCCTCAGTAATAAGACGCCAAGGGTGCAGATTTATACAATTAAAAGGATTAAAATTAAAAAAAAAGCATCCCATTATAATGAATCCTTAATTAATAGGGTTAAAAACTTTCTCAATTTAAATAGTCTTTTTAAGTTACACACCTTACGCACAGATGAGTTGAATAGAGTATTCAAAAGATATATTATTTTCTTTAAAAGGAGAAAAAAAATGAAACTTGATA
>NZ_JRXI01000041.1:0-3049 GCF_000813645.1 Neochlamydia sp. TUME1
TTTGTTCGTCTCTCCTCACAACCTTAAGCTTTTTTAATGATTAAAGCTTTGACTTTGATTCATCCATAACAGCCTCTCGGAAAAAATTGGATTATATGAGGGAGAGGCGCGCAAAGAGGCAATCTCTAGCTTAACTTTCCGGTCTATTGATTCGTAAAGGCTATAAAAAAGATAACTATTCCTAAAAGATCGAGGTGTTTTTAGAGAAAAGCTAATATTTAAGGGTTCGTCTTTGAAATGCTGTTGGTAATGTCTTTTCCACAATGTTTCTTCATCTCCTATTTTTTTCCAGTGTTTACATACTTGCTGAGCATTCACAAGCTCTTTGGGGGAAAGAAAAGAAAAAATATGCACAATCAATTCTTCTGGGATCGTTTTTATTGAGGGAGGGGCCTCAGTAATAAGACGCCAAGAGCGCAGATCTATACAATTAAAAGGATTAAAGTTAAAAAAAAGCATCCCATTCTAATGAATCCTTGATTAATAGAGTTAAAAACATTCTCAATTTAAATAGTCTTTTTAAATTACAAACTTTAGCAAACAACAACATTATCTATCTACTATAATTATTGATGTCTACATGGTAAGCGATCAAGAAATATATAAGGCTTTAGAGGGGATTTTATGGAACTTCTACATCGCCAAAAACACTCCCAAATAGCTATTTTTTCTATTTACTAAGCTTTTTGATTTGCATTTACTTCTCAACATCAACGGCTTAATTAGCCCGCACGGGTAGCCGCTTACGAAATCTTCTCCTCTTTTTCGTTAGAACCTTCTCCATTTAGGCCTAGCAGCCTGCCAATGAATTCAATATAAGATTATATTGAAAATACTAATAAAATTTTATAAATATTATACAATCAATAATTAATAATAATTATTATAATTAATATTTAATTATTAATAAAATTATTTGGTATAATAAATGTTTATAAGGCATTTGAAAAATATGTTTAATAATCAAAAGGAAGAAAGCTTATGCAGTTCGATCCTTATTCAGATTCTCAAGGATTTACAGAATCGCTATTAAGACATTTTTCTGAAGTCGGAAGTAATATGGGTGAAGGAAATCTGGCGCAGAAAGTTAATCAAGCCCACGTGATCTTAATTGGCGAAACTCATAATCAAGCTACTGAAAAAATTCATCAGCTTGTGACCACCCTTCTTGTTACACATATAACAGACAAAGCAACCATCCTAGTAGAAGGGCAAGCTTTTAATCGAAGCGCAAAAGTATTAAGCTCCCATTTAGAAGAACATGTGGGTAAGGTTAACATTTCATCCTGGGATTCTCTAGAAACATGGAAATTTTTAGATATATTCTTGGGAGAAGTAACAGACCGAGGTAATAAAAAAATGGCTGATGCAATTAAAATATATTTGGACAATCCTGATAATTTAGGCGCTATGTGCACCGTTATGTACCGCAGGATGCAGCATTTAACCCAGGTAACCGATAAATTAGCCAATTACATAGAAGAATGGCCTTCAACAAGGCCAAACAAAGAAGATTTTAAAACTATATTGAAAGAGAGTGCTAGTAATTTAAAAACCATTCTTCAACCTTTAGAGGTTTTACAAGAAAAAGATGAGCAAACCACGATTACTGCATCAGAAATTGCTATCCTTCCCCTTAAATTGCTCAGTCAAACTCTTATATTTATGCAAGCACTGGGGCACACAGCAAATGACTTGCTTGCAATGAGTCATCCCTCACGAAATCAGGCTATGGTAGAAAATATTAGCGTCGCATTAAAATCTTATGAAAAAGTCATAGTCATCGCAGGTAGAGCGCACTTAAGCTCTTCCTCCTCATCAGGCTCGTTAGGAGAAAATATTCACATTGCACAAGGAATTCAAATTGTGGGTAATAAACTGCTTTCCGAAGCTTCTAAGAACAGAGATTTTAATTACCTAATCCTTGAAACTCGCGAAGCAGCAGACGATCTTCCAGAAATTCAGGCTCTCCCTGAAGAAATGAAGGAGCCATTAGGAAGCATAATAAAGGGCAAAGAAAAAAAACAGAAAGATCCCGCACGGCCTTAGATGCTCAACAAAAAAATCAAGAGAGAAGTGGAAAGCAAATAAGGAGAGGAGTTAAAAATGAGCTAGGCTTCCAAACAATTGAAAGTAATATTTACCAAATTGATAAAATAACAGACCATTCTGAGCTTAGAGAAAAATTTAATGATATTTACGCATTAATTTTAGAAAATGCTTCCAGTAATTCTCAACAAGCCACTACACAACTTAATAACTTAATAATTAAAACTTTAAATGCATTAATTGGACTAACTTATAAAGAAATGCCCGCAAGCCAGCAACATCCTCTGCAACGCATAGCAAAAAGCGTTAAAAATTTTTTTAATTAATAGACTGTATAATATAAAAAAAGTTAGTCATGCATGTGGCTTGTACGTTCCATAGCTTGGCAAATCCGAATTACCTACTCGTCTTACCCACAGAGGAGTTGAAAAAATTATTCTAAGGGTATATTTTTTTATTTGAAAAGAAGATAAAAAAATGAAACTAGATCTTTTTGATATTTATACAGATTATCTTATCAGCCACAATCAACAAGCCATAGCCACAGCGCTATCCAAGCTTTTAGATGGCCAGATTAGCCATGATAAAATCACCCGTTTCCTTAATAATAATCGGGGGGCTTAAAAGAAGTATGGCAGTATGTTAAAAAACAAGTACGCCATCTAGAACAAGGTAAAGGAGGTGTGTTGATTGACGATACAGTAGAAGAAAACCCCTATACGGATGAAAACGAAATCGTCTGCTAGCATTTTTCTCACACCCCAGGAAGATTACGTAAAAGGCATTAATCCATTTTCTAGCTTTAGTAGTTATAGAGGTTATACCTTTCCCATCGGCTTTGAAGGGATTAAGAAAAATATGTACTTTTACAACGTGAAAACAAAGAAAGAATAAAGGCAATCATCCATTACTAAAAGCCAAAATTTTAGAGCGCTTATCCAACAAGCAGTTACCAATCAAGTAAAGCTTGAGTACGTGCTAGCGGATAATTGGTTTGGCG
>NZ_JRXI01000042.1:0-16675 GCF_000813645.1 Neochlamydia sp. TUME1
ACACAGAATGCTAGCCTTGAGAAGTCACCCACCAAAATTGCTCGCTCTCAAAGAAATCATATTTTTGTCTCTCTTATTGCTTACTGCAAGCTTGAATTTCTAAAATTAAAACCCTTCTCCATCACTGTGCTTTAAGATATAAACTAATCTTTAAAGCCAATCAGATGGCCTATCAAGAATTTCAAAATTTACAAAGGACTTCTATGTCTGCGTAAGATGGGTTAGAAAGCGCAAATTCATAAAGCTTTTTTTCTAAAGGCTTTGTTCTCTCTATCAAAGGCTTAGAAAAGCTTTTTCTAAAACTACGAGCATCTGCCTTATTAGAGGCGGATCATGCACCCAAATTAAATATTTTTTAAATAGTACCTATTTTTGGCATCTATTTTGCTTATCATCTTACAACACTCAACAAGGAAAGGGGGGTACTATGAAAAAGAATGAAACAAAAGATCAATTGGCTAGAAAAATTGCTTATTTGGAATTCGTAGAAGATCAATTAAGTACGGAGTTGGTTTATATCGATAAACTTCTTAAATCTGTTGGCTTTCCTCGAGGATTATCATCAGTTAAAGAAGTTGCCAGAGATATCTTGCAAGATCATTCTCAGGAATGATAAAGAATTTTTTAAATCCTTAGGGGAAAAACTGAGAAATGTGCTAAGAAAATGCTATGAAGCGTTTACCTGATTTTGATCGATTCTTTAAATAAATTTAACATACAAATGTTTTAGTAGAGGATGTCTTTTTTTTGCCATACCTTAAAGGATTAAAAATGAAAAACGCTGAGCTACACAAAAAGCTAGCCCATCTAGAATCGATGAATGATGTTTTAATAACTGAAATTGAAAACATTCATGAACTTATGAAAATGATTGGGTTTGCGAATGGTATTAATACCCTTAAGACAACAGCAGAGGGTATGATTTATAGTGGATATGGGAATGTTTCCAACTATTACAATTAACTATTCATAAAAATATATAAGGTATGAAAGCAAGAAGGAAAAAAATGAACAAAAAACAATTAGAGCAAAAAATTGCTTTTCTTGAGTCTATTAACGATCAGCTAAGTACGGAAGTTACTTATATTGATCAATTAATGAAGCTTATTGGTTTTGCAGGGGGAGTAGATACAGTTAAAGCTACCGCTACTGAAATTATAAAAAAAGGCTATACTATTACTAATTTGCCTGAAGATAAAGCTTAGCCAAGAGGGAATTTTTCTAAAAATGTCTTTCTTTGTAATAGATAGTCCCTAACTGTAACAGAAATAAAGAAAATATTCTTTAAAAGCCCTAAAGCTTAAAGTTATGCCGTGCAGGGATAGGGGTGAAGTTATGGTAAGGAGCTTAAGACCCCTAAGAAGAATCAAAATGTCAAATTTAGCAACTCATCAAAAAGTTATCAAAAAATAAGCTTAAATGTTCTTAAAGCGAGCTGAAACATTAGAAGATGTATTTCGGAGCTCTGTTAGGAGAAAGGAAGATTTCAAAGAGCTTTAATATCCAAAGAGTTGTATGAAATAGGTGGAGAAGCAGCTTTTCAAGATATGGCCCTAAAAGCCTTAGCATAAGAAACAGATTGGGCGAGCTTATCAAAAAAATTGGTGTAGATTTTGCCTTTCAGAAGCCTGCTTATAGACAATTAAGAGTATGTAATGAGCATGAAGAAACAAGCAGCTTTCATTTTGCTGGGAGAGATGTATTTTGCTTTGCTCAAAAGGCCATCTTTAAAATTTTTTCAAAGAACGCCTTGAAAAACAGGAGAAGCTTAAGATGGCTTTAAGAAGGAATGGTATTAATAAAAGACCAGCTACAAGCTCTTAAAAAACCATGGAAGAAAAAGAAGCGCATGGTGAAATTGAAACTGAACATTTAGGCTATTCATTATCTTATAGATACTTACTTAAGTAGGAACTATTAAGCGTAAAAGGCGTTTATCAATAGTGAACAATCGATACTTATCTTAAGGTGGTTTCTATCAAACCTTACAATAGAAAAAATGCGTGAGTAGCAACGAATATGTTTAAATGATCAGTCATCGCTTGGCTTGAAGAACAAGATATTTGTGTTCTAAGATGACCGATCGTGGTGCAGAGTACTGAGGAGTAAGAAAGCATCATGGATATAAACTTTATCTGGCCATCTAAGATATTAATTATTCTCGCATTAATCTTAAGGCACTTTCAAACTAAGAAAAACGGAATTTAACTAGGTGTACTTGCGAGAATCTAGGCGTCTAGCGATATTCTTTAGTAAGCAATGTCGCTTTTATAAGTTATTATCCATGAGAGGGATATAAGAAATTTTTTTCTTTTTAGATAGATGGCACGCCTTTTGCATTAAAGCTAGTATATCACATCTTTAATGAGGGAGGTAGTTATGACTAAAGCAGAATTAATTAAAAAGATTGCCGTATTAGAATCCGTAAATGATCAAATGTATTCAGAACTTTGTGAAGTAGATCGTCTGATGCGTCTTGTTGGTTTTGAAGGGGGACTGGAAACTGTTAAGCTAACTGCCCAAGAACTCTACCAAAGCGAACATATTGGTGAAGAAGGAGAAGAAATTTCTTAAACTAAACTTAATTAGAGAGGTTTTATCCAATATAAGAGGTAAAAGATGAAAGTTCAAGATAGTTTATATGTCTGGATTGAGGGGAATGAAGATAAAAAAGAGAGGAGCGCCCTTAAGTCATTACAAAAACGCCACATAATAAGAATAGGCTCTTCTCTTCACAGTAATCTTTTTACCTGCCTGATTCTTAAAGAGCCTAACATTTCAACGAAAAGGGAGAGGATGGCTACTTTAGCTTTTAAAAAAGAGAAATAAAAACAATGACTGGTGCTTTTTCATGTCATATAGAGAGAAGGGCTCTGCTCAAGTTGAAAAAGAGAAAAGAGCCTTATAAAGCACATGCCTCTAAGTTAATTTGTAACTTGAGTATAGGGACTATGCTTGCGGCTATATTGCCTAGCTTATACGGCCGGATAAGGCAGCGCTTAAGGCGAAGATAAGTTTTTAATTTTCCCAAAAGCTTGTGTGGATAGATATGACAAGTTGGCTTCAGGCCGTCACTAACAAACATTTGCTAGCACTAGGCGCAGGAAATGTGATTGCTTATGGATGAAGAGCTTATTAAAAATGGCGTTACTCTAAAAGTGCTAGTCGGCCAGAAGATTCATTGCTTAGTGAGTGATCGAGGTTCAACTATTCCTCAAATTAAGGGAAAGATCAAATAGTATTGCTTAAGCTCATTTACTCCGTAATAGACAAGGGGAAGCAAAACAGCCCCCCATCTTTGAAGGGTGCACAGCGTCTAGGAACCCTAAGATAAACACGCTCTAGAAAAAGGCCAAATCAGCCAGTGTGCTTAGACGGGGGGTTACCTTAAGTGGTATTGTCTACAAGAAGGATTACAAGCGCTACAGTGATGGAGTAGCACTAATAAATTGCGGAAGTTTTGCCATAAACTTTTAAAGCAGAGCAAACATTTTCGTGCTTACTTGAAAGATCCTGCTATTCCTATGACCCATGATGCCGCCGAAGAATCTTTAAGAAATCCAGCCATGGTATGTAAGGTGTGTCTAGATAGCCAACCAACCTAGACAAAAGATGGAAGAAAGTTCTACCTAGTTCTATCATAATTCTTTATCCCTAAGGAAAATTTATGCTAGATTTTCTGGTAAACGTTATCTCTGCAGTTCGTACCAAGCAACCTATACCTTCTATTATCTAAAAAAAACTTTTATATCCCGTGAGCACTTACAAAAATATTTCTCCCTGCTGATTTGATAAATTTAGCTATAAATATTAGTCCTTAAAGAGCGGGGAAGTAAAGCAATCTTATGAAAATAACCCCAGAAAAGGAAGAATTCACTTAAAAGACCCCTGCTTTTTAAAAATAAAGAAATTTAAACTATCTTATTGTTCTTATAATACTTTAAAGGTGAAAGAGATAGATAGAATTTTTCTTTTCTTAGACGGATGGCATGCCTTTTGCATTAAGGAAAGTATATCACATTTTTAATGAGGGAGGTAGTTATGACTAAAGCAGAATTAATTAAGAAGATTGCCGTATTAGAATCCGTAAATGATCAAATATATTCAGAACTTTATGAAGTAGATCGTCTGATGCGTCTAGTAGGTTTTGAAGGAGGATTGGAGACTGTTAAGCTAACCGCTCAAGAGATCTATCAAAGCGGGCATGTTGGGGAAGAAGGGGAAGAAAATCTATAAATCGGTGCAATGGAATCAAAAGTATTCATCCACTTGGAAAGGATAAATAAAGGCTCAAAAATGATTTACATCCAGGGGTCAATCAATAGAAAAATAAAAAGGAGATGAGGCTCCTTAAGCCCTTAATTGAGCCCCAAATTAAAGGTATGCACAGCTCCTTAGTGGGAAATCTTTTTGCCTGCCTGCTCCTTGAACTTGAAGAGCCTACTAATTCACCAAAAGGAGAGGGGTTGGCTACTTTAGCTTTTATAAAAAGAGAAATAAAAACACTGGCTGGTACTTTCTCTTGTCGTATGGATTAAAGAGAAAGGCTTTGCTAGAGCTAGAACAGGGAAAGCGTTACAAAGCACCTTACTTAATTTAATAGATAAGTTAAATCCTGCAAGGTTAATTGAGCAAAGGAGCCATCTTCTTCAAAAAGAGTGTCTATCATTGACTTTTTTTGCTCTTTTAAGCGCATGATTTTTTCCTCGATAGTTTCTATAGTCACATATCGCTTAGCAAATACAGGCGTGTTTCTTCCAATGCGATGAGCACGGTTAATGGCTTGCTTTTCAGCAGCTTCGTTCCACCAAGGATCAAAAATCATGACATGATCGGCTTTGGTTAGGTTTAAACCCGTTCCTCCTGCTTTTAAGCTAATAAGAAATAAAGGAATATCGGCATTATCTTGAAACTGGTTAACAACCTTTTCACGATCTTTAGTAAGGCCATCTAAATAAACAAAGCTCCACTGCCTTGCTTTAAATTCACGAGCAATAAGATGAAGCATGGAAGTAAATTGGCTGTAAATCAATACTTTATCGTTTTCTGCAATCGCATTGCTCACATCCTGCAAAAAAGCCTCCATTTTTCCGCTCGTGCATTCTAGCTGTCCATCTTCAGTTAATTGAGAAGAAATTAAAAGAGGATGACAGCAGATTTGCCTTAATCTTAAGATGGCTTCAAATACCTCCAGGCGATGCTTAGACAATCCCTCAATATTTATTTTGGTAAATAAATGGCTTTTAATTCCTGCTAAATAGCTATCATAAATTTTTCTTTGAGAGGGGGGCATCTCTACCCATACGGTTTGTTCGATACAGGCGGGAAGATCTTTGGCTACTTCTGCTTTCTTTCTGCGTAATACAAAAGGATGAATTTTTTTCTTAATGTTTTGTAAGTAGCGGCTATCTGATTGGCTTGCTTTTAAACCAGCACAAAAGTCTTTCTCCTCGCCTAAAAGTTCGGGCATGAGGAAATGAAAGTGGGACCATATTTCTCCTAAATGATTTTCGATAGGCGTGCCGGTTAAGAGTAGGCGAAAGTCTCCTTGTAATTGATAAGCCGCCTTTGCTACTTGAGTAAGGGAGTTTTTAATCGCTTGAGCTTCATCTAAGATAAGAGCAGCAAATTCAATAGGAGCTAATAACGCTAGGTCAAGGCGCATCGTAGGGTAGGATGTTAAAATAATAGCATCACTAGTTAAATCGTCTTCCGTCAAGGCTCTTAATGGGCCATGATGTAATATAATCTTTTTATGGGGAAGAAAACGCTCTATTTCTCGTTGCCAATTAAATATCAAGGAAGTGGGCATGATAATTAATACAGGTCTAGAATGCTCTAATTGAGACAAAAAAGCTAAAACCTGCACGGTTTTGCCTAGGCCCATATCATCAGATAACATTCCATTAAATCCATAATGTTTTAAAAAGTTTAACCAGTTGAGGCCTTGTTGCTGATAAGGGCGTAAGGAACCTTGAAATAAAGGGCTAGGATTTATAGAAGGAAGTTCAGCCAAGGTTTGCAGTTCAGTTTTTAATTTGCTTATTGCTGCATCTAAAGAAAGATGAGAGGAAGCATGAAAGAGGTCTTCTAAAACTCTTAATTGATGTTTCTTTAACCTTATACCCTCCGTAACAATTTCTCCTTCTCTAAAAAGAGTAGGAACTCCTTCAAGTTCCCATTTTTCGGGAAGTAAGCCTATGGCTTCTTCGCCAATTTGCACAAAACGCTCACTTTTATTAAAAGCTCCTGCTACTTCTTGAAGAGGAGCTTGGTAAGTATCAAAATGAAATGTTCCACGCGTGATGATCTCTTTTCCCTCCATAGAAATATCTAAATGGCTTTGAGTCAAAAGATAAACTTTTTTTCTTTGGTAATCTTTAATATGCCAACCAATCTCTAACAAAAATGTTAATGATTTAGCTACTTGATCAAGAGGGCAATAGTAGTGAGAGTGGCCAACTAATTTTTGGATAAACCCTGTCTCTAAAAGATCTTTCTCCCAATTCTTTTCAGCCCCTATGTCGCGCTTGTGAGCGTTTATGTTTTTATCATGAAAGGGCCATTGTTTATCCTCACCATAATCCATCCACAGGTCTGCAAAAGCCCCAGAGCGATCTTTAAGGGTAAGCAAAGGAAGCGGCTGCTGAGCCTGCTGATCGTGCTCCTGTTTATTGTCTGTATAAACAATCCGTGCAAGGGACTCTACATCTGCATCTACTGTTTTTCTGCTTTCAAGTAAGCAGCTTAAAGAAAACTCAAGGGGTTCTTGATAAATTTGCTTAAGTTCTTTCCAGGTAATCTCCGTATGGATAAGTTTAAGAATATTTCCTTTAATGAACCAATGGTTAGACCCCCGGCAAATAAAATCGCAAGCTGATAAATTAAACTCTTGGTCTAGATACTTTAGCATTCCTTGAGCCTTCTGATCATGAATGCGATAATAAAATTCTACAGGCGTAAAGAAATCGCAGATAAGTTTCTTTCCCTTATAAAAAAGCTTTCCTGAAGCTGCCAATAGCTTGAGAGCCTGAATGGATTGGCTATAGGGAATTTTAAGATACCCATTCTCAAGCTTGGCATCCCTTAAGGTAAGAATGCGTTGAGGATCTTTATCTTTAGAAGTTGCCCATTGGCTCCAGCGTGTGGTCGTTGCAGGGGAGTTAAAAGAGCGAAGAGTTATATTAAAGCCTTCATGTTGTATTTCTAAAAGCGCTACGGCCAATAGCCCTTCTTTCTCCGAGGCTGATTGATCAATGCTATAAGCTATTTCTGGCATAAATATTTTACTAATTGTTTATATCCTAAAAAAAAGATATACTAAATTTTCCTACAGACAAATCATAACAGGTTTTATGAATAAACTTAAAATGTGGAATGATCATTCAAGCTGGAGCGAGGCCGAACAGGCTTGGGATGAACGTGCTAGCAAAGCAGCAAAAGAACATCCTATTAAGAGGTTAAAGCAATTGCCTGCTATGCCTGGCATAACCAAAGAGACCTCTAAAAATCTTAAATGGAAAAGCTTAAAATGGATGATTACCCAAGACCATCAAGGTGCTATACGTAAAGGCTTTTTCAAACATTCTTTAAAATATGGATGGGCATTTCTAAAATCTATTTTAAAGCCTAAGCCCTATAAAAAAGAAGGCAATTTTTTTTATTATGGCCTTCAGGATGAAGAAGAATTTAAAATGCTGTTAAAAAAATCCAATACCTTACTAGTTTTAGGGTTTTCTTATTGTCATAAACCTTTTGAATGCCCATCTGGTCGTTTCACAGATGAATGTATTCATGATCCCGCCCATGCTGTTTGCCAACAATGTTTTATTGGTAAAGCGGTCCATGCCTCTAAAAAAGAGACGATTATCCCTTTATTTATTCCTACTATTCATTACATAGGAGGAAAAATTTTTGAGATTGTTCATCATTATCCTGAGAAACAAGTTATTTTTATGATTACTGCTTGCGAAATGACGTTAGAGATGTTTGGCGATTGGGGAAATATGGTAGGTCTTAAGGGCATTGGCATACGTTTAGATGGTCGTATCTGCAATACCATGAAAGCTTTTGAACTGTCAGAAAAAGGTATTAAACCCGGCTTGACAGTCATACTAGAAGAAACGCAAAAGCGTATGATAAGCCTTATTAGATATTGCCAGGAAAATAAAGAGAAAATTTAGAACGTTCCCTTCATTTCTAGCTTATGAATAAAATATATAAAAATAAGTTGAGCCTTCAAGCGTTTATACACCATTAAAAGTCTATTTGAGAGTGTTAGAGGCTATATTTATATATTTATGCTTTTTCCTAAAAGGTTTATGCGGTTTATCTTCTTGAAAAGGACGTACTCGTTCCGCCTGTTGGCACTGCTCTTGGCAACATCCTACATATTGTTTTGAACATTCCTTACAACATATAAATAAATCGTTACAATCCATATTAGCACAATTTAAATAGGTATCACAAGGTTGGTTACAATGATGACAGGTGGCAATAGTTTTTGTCTCTTCATCGCTGATAGGTACAGTCAAGCGATCATCAAAGACAAAAAGTTTGCCTAACCAATAATCGCTACCTTCTTGTAAGCCATAATTGATGATGCCTCCTTCTAATTGATAAACTTTGTCAAAGCCCTGTTTAATAAGAATGGAAGAATAAAGTTCGCAGCGAATACCTCCGGTGCAGTACATCATGACAGGGGTTTTTTGAGGGTCTATTTTCTCTTTAAGGTCTTCTACGTAATGCTTGAAATCTTTAAAGGTTTCACAAGGAGGAAGTTCAGCTCCTTCGAAGTGGCCAACTTTCCACTCATAATCATTTCTTACATCGATGAGGATATGGTCGTCTTTTTTTTCAAGCATCTCCTTCCATCGTTGAGGGGAGACATGCTCACCACGTTTACTCAAATCTATCCTTTCATCCACAGCTACCAGTTGCTTGCGATATTTGACAGTGCAGCGAGGAAAAGCGTGTTCATGATATTCATGAAGTTTAAAATGTATATCCTTAAATTCTGGCCTAGCATGCATCCAGTCCATATAAGCTTGACCATCTTCCCGGGAAGCTGACATTTGGCCGTTAATTCCATTTTCTGAAATATATATACGACAAGTGACATCGCGTCCCTCAAAGAACTGTTTATGGGCGGTTACTTCTGCTTGTGGATCAGGTAAATGGGGAAAATGATAATAAGCTAAGACGAGATAAGGTAAGGGTTTTGACATATTAAAATTAAGGGAAAAGAGGGGTTAATATTTTAGTTTACTAATCCAAGAGGACCAATTTTGCTCGAAGTTAGGATTGTCTAAGCAATATTTATAAAAATTTTTCATAAACTCTAGCCTTTCAAAATGGTAAGGGTATCGCCAGTCGTTTACTTCAAAAGGTGCAGTTAAATCTTTACCTCCAATCATAGCATGGCGTTTAAGGATATCCTTAAAAGAAACCTTTGAAGCATTGCGGATCATATCGTACATGGCAATCAAGGCTGTGCTTCGCCCTCTACCAGCGGCACAATGAAAGTGGAGCCAGTAACCAGGATTTTCTTGGGTCAGATGATAAGTCTTTATAAGTTCGATGAAAGAATCGACTTGCTTATCGCCAGGTTTAACATGATCGGTCAACGGAAGGCGTACATGGTGAATTCCCATTTTGCAGATTAAATCATTTTCTGTATAAACTTCTTTAACATGCACGCTAGAGGAAGGATTAAAAGTATATTTGTCATAAAGATGCACCTGCTGATTTTTTAACAGCTTCTGCAATCTTTCATTTTCATCCCATTTAATTTCCTCAAAAGTTTTTTCTTTGTTATGCCAATTTCTCTCGCCATACCAGCTTACTGCCATGCCATTGATAAAACCATGGGATTCTTCACGTAAATCAATTACCATAATGCGGTTATAAGGGATAGTCTTTAAAATTTGAATAAGGCCATTGGCTGAAAACTGTCCGCTTGCCGAAGCATTTAAATTGAGAAGACCCTCGAGGGAGGGAAGAGAATGATTGCTGTGCTTATGTAGATAACAGGGGGTAGTCATCCGAAAATTTTTGGGAAGATTTTCTAAATTCTCCATATTAAGGATTAAAGGGACTTCTTTTATGGGCATTAACCTATCCTTGTTAGCACTTAAGGTGAAGTAAAGCAGGAAACAAGCAATATGAATAAGCGTAAATATACGTAGGGATATCATTAAAACGGCCACCAAACGATTGAAAAGATAATATTGAAAAGTTTTGTAAAACTCAACATATATCTTTTGAATTTAAAGATTGGATTAAAAGAGTTTAAAAATCATAAAAAGCTTTTAGCTTCTTTATCTATATAGCTAAGCTAGCCATAAGAATCATGTTTTTAGAGCCTTATAGGATTAAAATTTTTAGTTTTTAAGGGTATTTACCTCTCATTTTGGAAAACTCACTCCTGCTTTCAGTGAATTGTTGGTAAAAAAGCCCTTAAGTTGTCCTTCGCAAGAGAAAGTGTAGAAGAGAAGCCCATAAGATAAGAGATTTTAAATTTCTCAAGTAAACAAAGCCAAGGATTTAGGCGAACAATACCTTCTAGTTAAGAAAACCACCTATACTTTTAACGGTTAAAGCTTTTATACATCAAAGAAATTTAAAGTTTTTTAATACCCTGGCTTTATAAAAAAATTCTCCTGTAATCTTTTTTTTGAACCTCGCCCAAAAATAACAGCATAGGATAAGATACAGTTGAAGATGCCATACACTTTAAGGAGAATTGCATGTCAGAACATTTAAAGCATTTAGATGATGATAACTTTGGAACCACTATAGCAACAGGAGTGACTTTGGTAGATTTCTTTGCTGATTGGTGTGGTCCTTGTAAGATGATAGCCCCAATAATTGAAGAATTAGCAGGAGAGCTGGCCGAAAAAGCTACCATAGCCAAGGTAGATATTGAAAAAGCTCAAAAAGTTACAGCTCAATATGGGGTGACTTCTATCCCTACCCTTATCGTTTTTAAAGAAGGCCAGGAGATTAAGCGCTTTGTAGGAGTAAAATCTAAACAAGATCTTAAAAATGCTATTACGATGAGTCTTTAATTTTAAAAGAGGGTGGGTGTAGCTCATCTATGCGTTCAGGTAGAAAAGAGTAAAGTAGATCCCTGTAGTGTGGCCTTTTTGCCCTGCAAGGCAAGAAGGCTTACGCTCTAACCCATTTAATTTTTTTTGCCTTTTGCTTGTTTATACGCTTCTGAGCAACTCCTTATACATACTTTTAGTAAAATCCTATCCTTAATGCGAGAAACAACTTTTAAAGGGTTTGAGATGCAGACATAGTTTTTCTAAAGCCTATTAAAAGATATCTTAAGACCTTTCTTTTGCCTTATTCATCCGATTTAACATTAGCTTAATCATGGATACATAGATCTAATTTTCATTTATAGAGATTTAAGCTATGAGCTTTAGAATTTCTTTAATAAGGTGCATACAGATAAAGGTAAAACAACGACTTTAAGACTTTCCCTTAAAATGATTTTGTCTCCAGGCTTCATAGACAGCTATCCCGACGGAAGTGGCTAGATTTAAGCAACGCACCCCCTCAATCATAGGAATGCGCACAAAGCGTTCTGGCCATTTTTGGAAAAAGAAAGGAGGTAATCCTTTTGTTTCAGATCCAAAAATAAGGTAATCATTAGCTTGATAGTTTACTTCCGTATGTAAACGGGTGGCTTTACTAGAGAAAAAAGTAAAAGAATAGCAAGAATTTTCTAGCAGCTCCTCTAAGTTTTCAATAAGTTGAACATTGACGCCTTCCCAGTAATCTAAAGCAGATCTTTTGAGCCATCGATCACTTATACTAAATCCCAAAGGGGGGATTAGAACTAGGTCGTTGCCAGTTACTGCACATGTGCGTACAATATTGCCAGTATTTTGAGGAATGCAGGGTTGGTAGAGAACTATTTTCACAAGTGATATAAATATAGAGGGTAGAGTGAGTAAGAAGGCTGCACTTTTACTATTGTGCAGCCTTTCTTATTATTATAAATTTACTTTTTCGAGTCGGTTGCTTCGCTTTCTTCAAGTAAAAGCATTTCTTCTTCAGCAGCCTCAGGGATATCTTTCAAATTTTTTGTATCTCCTTTAGCTTTTACTACCTCAACTTCAAAAATAATAGCTGAATTGGGAGGCAGCTGGCCTGTTTTACCAAATCCTAGATCTGGATGGACAAATAAACGTCGTTTTTCGCCTTCTTTCATTCCATTGATCCCTTTGCTAAAACCTGCAGTTGTCTGGTCTAAGGGAATGGTGACCGGTCCACCAGTGGCTTCAGAACTATCGAAAACAGTTCCATCAATATATTTGGCAGTATAGTTAATACTAGGAGTTCCATGCTCATCTACAGCTGTGCCTGTGCCTTCCTGTAGGATTACATATTGCAGTTTTCCTGGCACAATTGTTTGTACACTAGCTTCTTGAGCATTTTTTGCCATAAAAGCTTCAGCAGCTTTCAAATTATCCTCTGATAACTTGGCAAAAGCCTGCTCTTGCACTTTAAACATGAGAGCCTCATATTCTTGATCGCTCATGGGTCCAGCCTTGCCTTCCGCTCCATCACGCATGCCTTTGATAATGCTATCTAAATCAAAAGCTACCCCAGGGCTTTTTAAGTTTTTGCCGATGAAGTGACCAAAAGCTTCAGATAGCTTTTTCATATCGATTTCGTTATTAGAACTGGTGTGGCTATTGGCATTAGGAAGAGAGTTTTTCGCTGAATGAGATGTTGTATCTTCATGAGCAACTAAAGTTCCTAATATAAGAGCGGTACTAACACCGGCCAAAGTTAAAAGTTTTGTTTTTTTTAGCATAGCGCGATCAAACCTCCATTCTTTTTGAATATACAACACGTTAGGTTAATTACCTAAATTATGTCCACGAAAATCCAGGCTCTTCGATAGTTAATTTAAGATCTTTTAATTGCTCAGAGGAAACGTTTGCAGGACATTCAAGCATTAAATCGCTAGCTTTCTGAGTTTTAGGGAAAGCGATCACATCACGAATGTTTTCTGTTTGGCTTAGAATCATGACAAGTCGGTCTAATCCTAGAGCGATTCCTAAATGGGGAGGAGTTCCATAGCTAAGAGCCTCAAGGAAAAATCCAAATTTAATTTTTAGCTCTTCTGCGGATAATTTGAGAAGCTCAAATATTTTCTTTTGCAAGTCACTATTATGAATGCGTTGAGAGCCTCCTCCAATTTCATATCCGTTAAGCACAATATCGTATCCTGATGAACGTACAGCTAAAGGCTCTGTATCCAATAGGGGTAAATCATCTGGATGAGGGGAGGTAAAAGGATGGTGTTCACTGACTAAACGTTGATGGTCTTCATCCCAAGCAAACAAGGGAAAATCTGTCACCCATACAAATTCTAGCTGATGGGATTTAATTAAATTTCTGTCTCGGCTCAACCGTCGCCTTAGATGGTCTAATGCTTGGTTAGTACGAGATTTAGAATCGGCAATCATAAAAAGAAGATCTCCATTTTCCATGCCCATTCTATGGATAAGTTCTTTTCGCAGTTCGTTAGAGAAAAACTTGGCAATACTGGAGGATAGTGTTCCCTCTTGCATTTTCATCCAAGCGAGCCCTTTTACTCCTAAACGTCCCACAAAATCAGTATATTCTTCGATATTCTTACGCGAAATATCATGACCACCTTTAACACATAAACCTTTTACTGTGCCTCCACCATTAATTTGCTCTTGGAAAACTGCAAAGGTAGATTGGGCAGCCAAGTCTTGCAGCTCAACTAATTCCATGCCAAAACGCATATCTGGACGATCGGTGCCGAAACGTTTCATGCATTCTTGATGGGAAAGGCGACGAAAGCCCACAGGAATATCCGTCTCATTACAATCTTTAAAAATCTTCTTTAATAAGCCTTCAATGAGAGGAATAAGATCTTCTGCTGTTCCAAAGCTCATTTCCAGATCTATTTGGGTAAACTCTGGCTGGCGATCTGCACGTAAATCTTCATCGCGAAAACAAGGGGCTATCTGGAAATAACGATCCATGCCAGCTACCATTAATAGCTGCTTAAATATCTGCGGGGACTGCGGAAGAGCGAAAAAGGACCCAGGGTAAATGCGAGAAGGGACTAAATAATCGCGGGCTCCTTCGGGGGTGGATTTTCCTAAAAGAGGAGTAGAAATTTCAAGGAATCCATTTTTATCCAGATAATGCCTTGTCGCTAACATGGCTTGATGCCTTTTAACAAGCCTGTTGGCAATCTCACCACGTCGAATATCAAGATAACGATATTTAAGACGTAATTCTTCATTTACTTCAATCTGCTCATCGCAGATAGAAAAAGGAGGTGTTTTGGCTTTAGAAAGCAATTCAATTGTTAAAACCTGAACTTCAATTTCCCCTGTAGAAAGCTTTAAATTTGCCATGCCTTCTTGCCTAGGGATAACTGTTCCTTGAATAGCAATGACATACTCTGCACGTAGTTTTTCGCTATCTCCATGGGCTTGAGGATTTTTTTCAGGATCAAAAACCAACTGCGTAAGGCCAAATCGATCACGCAAGTCAATAAATATTAAGCCTCCATGATCCCGACGACGATGAACCCATCCGGCCAAGGTGACGGTCTGCCCAATATGCTCTTTTCTTAAGCTGCCACAATTAAATGTGCGGCGATAAGTAACCATATAACTCCTCTAACAATCGGTAATTTTTTTCATTTTTAACATTGTCTCTTTAAGGCCCTCTACCATTTCTTGAGTGCTTTCTACTTTATGCTCTAGTTTCTGGATAAAAAATTCTACTGCATGAGAATTTTTTAAAGAGTGACTAATATCCCTTATTAATTTCAAAAAATCCTCATTTTTAAAATCCAGCCTTAAGATTTTCGCTAGGTTGTTTAAAGGGATTTTTACGCTTTCTCCTGAATGCATATTTTTAAGATTAACTTCCTGGCTCTTAAGCTCTTCTTCACCTATAATGACCACATGTTTTGCCTGTAGCTGATTCGCATAGTGCATGACCTTAGCTAATTTTTTGCCGCTCAAATCCATGTCGCTAGGAATGTCGTGGAGGCGCAAGTCATGCAAAAGAGAAAAGCACACCTCTTTAGCTTGTTCTCCAAGAGGGATAAGAAAGACCTCTAAGGCAGGAGCAGGTGGGATCCAAGTTTGTTGCTTTAACATTGTTTGCAAAATTCTTTCAAGGCCGGTTCCAAATCCTATAGTAGGCAGATCAGGTCCCCCCAAAGTTTTCATTAAACCGTCATAGCGGCCTCCTCCTCCTACACTATTTTGAGCGCCTAATTCGCCAGACGTGATCTCAAATACAGTTTTGTTATAGTAATCAAGGCCACGTACAAGCCGTGGATTAATAAAATAAGGAATGTGGAGTTTATTGAGTAGACGTTTAACTGCTGCAAAGTGCGTGGCGCTTTCTTCGTCTAAAAAGTCTAGTATATGAGGGGCATCTTTTACAATCGCTTGGTCTTGAGGATCTTTTGAGTCAAGAATTCTTAACGGATTGAGGGTAAAACGTCGCTGACTATCTTTAGACAACTGATCATAGCAACCTTTTAAATAAGCTTGTAAAGAAGTTTTAAATAACTGGCGGCTTTCTGGATTGCCTAAAGAATTAATATGAACTTGTAAATTTTTTAGCCCCAATTTTTGATAGACGTTATAGACTAAATCGATAAGCTCAGCATCTTGCTCTGCCGCTGAAATTCCTATAGCCTCAGCGCCAAATTGATGATGCTGGCGATAACGCCCAGCTTGGGAGCGCTCATAACGAAACATAGGCCCTATATAAAACATCTTATGGATAGGAGCTTGAGTATGGAGTTGATGCTCAATAAAAGCTCGAATGACAGGGGCTGTTCCTTCAGGACGCAAAGTGAGAGATCTATCTCCTTTATCTTGAAAAGTATACATTTCTTTAGAGACGATATCACTTGATTCACCTACTCCTCGGATAAAAAGTTCAGTTCTCTCGAAGATAGGAGTACGTATCTCTTTATAACCATACGCGGTAGCCGTCTCACGTATGATATTTTCAATATAGTTCCACAGGTAGGAATTACGCCAAGGCTCTTCTGTACTTATAGGTAAAATGTCAAACACGCCGGGTGCTGAGGGAATGGTCATAGTAAAAGATCTCCTGATTAAGTGGGCGAAGTATAGTAGATAAAAAATAAAGCGTAAAGAGAGAATGAATGTCTCTTTTATTCTTGATTGCTTCAATCATTTAGCTTTTAATTATAATATAATAATAATAAATACTAATTATAATATGTAAATTATGTTATAATAAACTTAGATATTTTAATTGTTTTAAAAAAAATTAATTGATTTTTTATAAATGATAATATTTGGAGAGATTTATGAATGATTTTCGCATTCCTAGCTTTGATCCAAAAGCTGCACTTCTACCTCAAGGAAAAGCTTCTTTTGAGCAGAAAAAAGATCCAACCGTGCATATCCCTTCTCACCGACAAGCAGCCATGAAAGGAAAAGAGAGCAATTTTATTAAGCAGATGAATAATCGTGCGATTAAGATCATAAATTTTGTTAAATCCACCTTTACAAGAGCGGAAGGACAAGGAGGGATAAAAAATAGTTCCGTAATAAAAGGAGGTTCAAGAAATATAGAAAAGCTTGCTAGGCCCTGGATTTCTGGCCAA
>NZ_JRXI01000043.1:0-5562 GCF_000813645.1 Neochlamydia sp. TUME1
TAAAAGGAGGTTCAAGAAATATAGAAAAGCTTGCTAGGCCCTGGATTTCTGGCCAAGTAGAGATGGAGGAAGGCTCTATCTCTTTTTTAATAGGCCTTCGTGCAAAATCAGAGGTTTTGCAAGGCTTACCAGAGAAAATTCCACCTTTGCCCCCTGAAGAAGATAAAAGAACTATAGGCCCACAAAACCAGAAAGAGGAAGCAAATATCTCTTTACCTAGGGAAATAAATGTAGCAAAGGAGCCTACAGCCGAAGAATTAGCCTCCATTCCCTCCTCATCCTCCCAAAATGAAGGAGTTTTGGCTGGCAAGATTCCTTCAGCGCCTCCTCCTCCTTTATTGAAAGAAGCTCCCTTGCAAACCAGCATGGCTATCCCCGTTGCTCCGCCTCCCCCACCTTTTTTGAAAACCACTGATACCACTCAATTAGTTGCTTACAAGAAGCTTGCTTCTCCAGAATTAAGTAAGGAAACGGTAAAGAGGCCAGATCACGACATCGCGGAGCAACTCATGAAACGTCGATTAGCGATGCATGATCCTGACGAAGAGGAAGAAGGGGTAGAAGAAGACATGGAGAGCCTAAAAGATAGCAGCCAACCAATAAATTTAGAGGATAACCAGTCGCTCTCGGCGGTTAAAAAAGAAAAAAATTATCCTCATGAGGCTACACAAGTTAAAAAAGGGATTGGCTCTCAAGGGCAACCCCTAGATAGATCAGCACTTATGCAACAAATTATAGAAGGCAAAAAGCTCACCTCTATTAAACCAAACGAAAAGCTTACCAAACCGCAGCCTAGTTCCCCTCTGATGGAGGCTCTTTTTAAAAAAGTAGAACAGGCGAAAAGCTCTTCTCCCCATTCATCTTCTTCAGAAAATATGGCTGAACAAGAAGATGAAGAGTGGAATGTTTAAAAAAGAGGCCCATATTTTAATGTCCCTTTTGGAAAATTAGGCCGATAATTTAAAGGCAAAATGGCATTTTTTCTTAAGCAGGCTTTCTTAGTAAAACCTTGTCTTTAAAGAGGAGATCAGCTTTTAAAGAGCTGCTTTCTTTTTTTAAAGGATATAGACAAAGTTCCTATAGGGAGATTAAAGGTAGAAAAAAAGATTTAAAATTTTTTAATTTTTTCCAACTCTTCCATGTAATATTTTTCATCATCTGGAGTATCTAAGGTGCAGAATTTTAAAACTTTAAATAGCGCAGCTGCTTGCTCTTCATTGTTTATTAAGGATAAAGGCCGGGGATGGGAGGAAAAAAGCAGGAAATTCAGTTGAGAGATTAGGGTGTTTTTAATGATTTTTTGATCCATTTCTAACTCATCGAGATCGCTAAAATTTTTTATAACAAGCCAAGAGGTGACAGCATCTACTAGCGTGGCAAGTTCGCTCATATTTTCAGCTTGCTTTATTTTTTCTCTATATTTTTGTAAAAGGGCTGGATGATCATGATGAATGGCATTAAGCTTTAAATGACTTAAACCAGCTTTTTCTAGATAGCCTTTGAATTCTTTAACGGGCATTAATGGATATTCTTCTGTCAATTGAAGGACGGATTGAATGAGATGATGTTTTTGTTCAAGGTCTAAGTGGTGATATTTTTGCAATAAATCCTTAGCTTTTTTTTCAAATTCTTCCGTTGGATGCTCACTATTTTCATTTATAAGATTGATCATTTGATTTTTAAGAGGAGTAAGCACCTCTTCTCGTGATTGGCGCAAATGCTTTAATTTTGCTAACAAAGGATGAATGTGTAAGGAAAGAGCATGGGGATTGTTAGGGTCTAGTTCTACTAAAACTTCATAGTCAGCAGGCAAAGTAGAGCTAGCAATTTTTGAAGAGTCGTTAAAAGTTTTAGGTGAGCTTTCGTCATCAATGATAAGATGGCTACTTACGATCATGCCCTCAGGATTAAATTTTAAATAAGCCGTCAAAAAGCTTCCCTGGGAGGTAAAAGCTGCAATGGCTTTTTGAGCTTCCAAGGTAAGTTGAATTCCGTCTGAAAAATAAAGCACCATATCTGACATCTTAGATAGAAGGCTCATTTCTTGCTTTAAGCGGGATAATTCATGAACATTACCTGGCGTTTGCATCAAGTGGATAGCACGCTTGATGATTGTCTCGCCTAATTGATAATAGCGAGGAGCATTGTAAATGTAATTTTCTGCCCCCGGGCGAATCAGGGTTAGAGCTTTAGGGGGAGAAAAGTCTGTGGCTTTACGTTTTTGAGCCAGTATGCTTAAAAGAATGAGCTTGCCTTGTTTCACAAGATTTGTTACTTCGACTGCATTAGAATTATCTAAATTGTTGGAATTTACCAATAAACGATTAAGAGTTTTCATATCAGCAACTTTCCGAAGTTGCATGAGTTTAGAGTCTATAACGATAGCAGTTTTAGGAATCAATGATTGGAGTACGCTAGGCGCTGGTTGCGCGATAACAAGAAATTGCGAAAAATCGGTACTAGTATAAATCCTTAGAGAGTAAGAGGTTTCATTCAGATGCCCATGCTGATCGATCTTTGTTAAGGAGGGGTAGTCGTGAGGAATGACTTGAGCAAGGCTTTTTTTGATAAATTCTGGATCGGACCAATTCTTTTTTTGAGGCTTAATATAATGTATTTGAGCGTATTTAAGCGCCATAGCTATATCAGCCACACCTTCTGCGGCTTTCATTTCTTCTATTTCATTTTTGGCGCTAATATTAAAATAAAGAGCGCCGGCGACAAGTCCAAGGATAAATAAAAGAGTCATTACAAGAGTCGTAAGAAATTTCCAATCGATAAGATTTTTTGTCTCTTCAATTTTTACACCTGTAACCGCTGTTTCTTCTTTTTCTGTATTCCAATTTTCGCCCTCATCGTCAAATTCACCTACTTGATATTCAGGGCGGTTTTTTGGTGCAAGCATATGGGGAAGAGTAGGAAAGTGATCGACTGTATCTTCTTTCAAAAAAGGAGATTCTTCCGCTGGGTTACCTAAACTCTCTACCTCAATTTTTTCTTGCAAAAAGAGGGAAGGGCTATCTTTTTCACTAGCTAAATAGGTAGACAGGCTGTCTTCTTTAAAATGTTTGACTCCAAATTGCTCAATTTCATGCATTAAATCTTCTAACTCCCTTTCCTCAAGCTGGCTTTTTGCCCATTTTTTCTGCTCCAAGAAGTTAGCCTCTTCTTGAAAAGGAAATTTACTAATCTCCTGAGGAGCCATGCGGGAAGGGTTAGGGAGGAAGTTTGAGCTTTTTAAAAGGTTTTCAGAGATAGAAGAAGGGGGAAGGGAGGCCTTTTTTTCCACAGCTTGCCATTCAAGTAGCCCTTCTAGGGTAACATTTAAAGGCTCATTTGTAGAAGAAGGAATCTTTTCTTCATCTTGTGCAGACTCTATATACTTGAGCTCTATCTGAATAAGATGTCTTCCAACCTGCAAAACCCCACTATCTTTTATATTTTTTTTACCAAAAGGCAAATCATTTAAAGTTGCAAAAGGGTCATTTGCATAATTGATCACTTGGCAGAGCAGCCCTTTGTGCACAATTTTTATATGAATAGGCTGTATAGCCGCATCAGGTAGAATTAGATCAGCTTTCATAGATCCTGTGCCTGAACCAATAATTATTATTTCTTGGTCAAAAACGCTAACAATTGGGCTCTCATGCGGATTTATGGTAATTTTTATCATTATTAGTTATTCTTAAAAATCCTAGATGGTAGAATTTAATTTTATGAGCTGCATTTCTAGCATATCTGGCAGCTAAGGTCAACCTAATTTATTGTTAAATAAATTTTTAATTGGATTAATAGCGTAGCTACTGATAAAATGTTGCGCTTGTGTAAAATTGATCCCCCCGTTATAAGAATCCATATCTGCCAAAACAGTGAAAATTTCAAAAAAATAATTTTAATTTTTAGGAGCGTTGCGTGAATTGGTTGCTTAGATTATTAAGGCCTGCACCCTATCTACCGGAAATTCAAGATCAAGAAGAAGTTAAGCATCTTTATAATTATTGGCGTATACGAATTTTATATTCCATGTTTATAGGCTATGCTTTTTATTATTTTACACGTAAAAGTTTCACTTTTGCTATGCCTGGCATTATTGCTGAATTAGGATTCGATAAGAGCCAGCTAGGAATTTTAGCAAGTATTTTTTCTATTACCTATGGTTTTAGCAAATTTGCCAGTGGCATTATTTCCGATCGCTCAAATGCTCGTTACTTTATGGCTTTTGGCCTTATTATTACAGGCATAATTAATATTTTATTTGGTTTGTCTTCTAGCCTTTTCTTATTTGCCATTTTTTGGGGGCTAAATGGATGGTTTCAAGGTTTCGGTTGGCCTCCTTGTGCACGTTTTTTAACCCATTGGTATTCTCAATCAGAAAGAGGCTCATGGTGGTCTACCTGGAACGTCTCTCACAATGTAGGCGCTTTTTTAATCCCTTGGATTGTAGGTTTTTGTGCATATTATTTTGGTGGCTGGCGAGCCGCTATGTATGTGCCGGGAATCATTTGCATTCTAGGAGGTTTTTATTTAATCAACCGCTTAAGGGATACTCCTCAATCTTTAGGATTGCCTTCTATAGAAAAATTCCGCAACGATTATTCCGGGAATGGTAGCCAACCAGAGGATGAACAGCTCTCAGCGCGTGAAGTTTTGGTGGAGTATGTTTTAAAAAATAAATATATTTGGATGTTGGCTATTTCTTATTTTTTTGTCTATTTTGTGCGTACAGGGATTAATGATTGGACCGCCCTTTATTTGATAGAAACCAAGGGGTATAATCAGCTGAGTGCCAATGGCTGTGTCTCCTTATTCGAAGTGGGCGGTTTTTTTGGCAGCTTAGCAGCAGGTTGGGCTTCTGACTATTTTTTCGCTGCTAAGAGGGGACCTGTTAATGTACTTTTTGCTGTACTTATGTTTATAGCCATTGCTTTCTTTTGGTTTGTCCCCGCAGGTTATCCTTTGGTAGATTCAGCAGCCATGTTTACAATAGGTTTTGCTATCTTTGGTCCCCAGATGTTGATTGGGGTAGCATGTGCTGAGCTTTCTCATAAGAAGGCTGCAGCTTCTTCTACTGGGTTTGCAGGCACATTTGCCTATATGGGAGCTGCTGTGGCAGGTTATCCTCTCGGCAAGGTCACCCAGGAAATGGGATGGGATGGCTTTTTTGGTGCTTAGGGATTTCTTGCATAATAGCCGTTGTTTTGCTTTTACCTTTGTGGGCGATTAGCGAAAACAAGAAACTGGTGACAGCAAAAAACCGTTCCTAACAGAAATTTTTTTCCTTAAATTTCTTAAATGAAAGGGTTTTTATGGTTTTTTTAAAGTGTTAAAAATTTATCCAGGCGTGTTTATTGAAGAGCCTCTTTCGTATGAGCAGCGTGCTAAGAGCAAGAAATTGAGCGAATCAAAGCACAACGTGAAGGCCAGATCAGGGAAGTAGGATGCAAATATATCGGGTTGTTCATTTACCCGCATGGTTTTTTGCTAAGATAAAGAATTTTTTTTAATTCTTATATAAATCCCTCCCTCCTCAAAAGTAACCGTAAAAATTTGTTATCTTTTAAT
>NZ_JRXI01000044.1:0-4721 GCF_000813645.1 Neochlamydia sp. TUME1
GAACTGTTACCTTTTAATTAGGCTTTTATAAATCTATAAAAAAGAGCGTTGAAAAAGAACCTAGCCCCCCTTAGAAAATAAATTTTATTTTCCAAGGGTTTTTATCTCTCATTCTTCAAGCTTTTCTTCTTGCAAGGAGTTTAAGTCATCATCCTATCTAAAAGGCTAAAGAGCTTAAAAGAAATCGCATCTTACTAAATTTCTAATAGCCTTTTATTTGTTTGTTTACTCGATCTCATCAGATACGGTATACTCGATCCTAAATTCTTCAATAATTGCGATAGATTATATTTATGTGGGTTCCCTTACATGTCCATTCTCAATTTTCCATCTTAGATGCTGCTGCTGATGTACATGCTATTGCCAAAAAAGCAGCTTTTTTTCATATGCCTGCAGTAGCTTTAACAGATCATGGTAACATGTTTGGAGCTATTGATTTTTATAAGGCCTGTAAAGATGTGGGTGTTAAACCCATCTTAGGCTGTGAGTTTTATGTAGCACCCGACTCGCGATTTGACAAAAAAAAGAATATGGAGCACGTACTAATTTTCATTTAACTATTTTAGCTAAAAATAAAGCTGGTTATCACAACTTATGTAAATTAACTTCCATCGGTTATCTAGAGGGATTTTACTACCATCCACGCATCGATCATGAAGTGCTTAAGCTTCATAGTGAAGGATTGATTTGTCTATCAGGTTGCCAAAGTAGCTTAATTGCTTATGAAGCTTTAAATGGCACAAAAGATAGCTTAATAAGCAAAATCCGTTGGTATCAAGAGCTCTTTGGAGACGATTATTATCTTGAATTACAACGCCACCGGATGACAGATCAAGATATTCGCCAGGACGGCTTGCCTCAAGAAACCTGGCTTCAGCAATATTATCAAGACTATATACAAAAACAAGAAAAAATTAATGCCACTCTTATAGAAATATCTAAAGAGCTTAACATAAAGACCGTTGCTACAAATGATAGTCATTACATTGAACGTGCTGATTGGCGCGCTCATGAGATCTTACTTAATATTCAGTCTGGGGAGCCTACAGAAATGTGGGAAAAAGACTCGTATGGCAACCCAAAATTTCGCGTGCCTAACCCCAAACGTCGTACTTATCCCTCTCATGAATGCTATTTTAAATCTCCTCAACAAATGGCCGAGCTTTTTAGCGATTTTCCAGAAGCTCTATCCAATACCTTGGAAATCGCTGAAAAATGTAATGTGGCTATTGATTTCAAAACCAAGCATTATCCCATTTACTTACCTCCTTCTCTTGAGGGAAAAAATTACACTAAAGAAGAGCAAGCTGAGGCCGTAAAAAATTATCTATGGCAATTATGCGAGGAAGGTATTTCCAAGCGGTATACACCTGAACGTTTAAATAAAATAAAAGAGATCTTTCCTGAGAAAGATCCTCTTCACATCGTGCAAGAGCGCTTGAAATATGAGATGGACATTATTGTTCCCAAAGGGATGAGTGACTACCTGCTGATTGTATGGGATTTTATCAATTGGGCCAAACGTCAGGGGATCCCTGTAGGACCAGGTAGAGGGTCGGGGGCTGGTTCTATTGTGCTTTATCTTATTGGGGTGACCGATATTGAACCCCTACGTTTTCATCTATTTTTTGAGCGTTTCATCAATCCTGAACGGCTTTCTTATCCTGATATTGACGTAGATATTTGTATGGACGGGCGCAGTGAGGTAATTAACTATACCCTTCAAAAATATGGTAAAGATAATATTGCGCAGATCATTACTTTTGGCACCATGAAAGCGAAGATGACCATTAAGGATGTAGGACGGGTATTAAGTGTTCCTTTGGTTAAGGTAAATGCGATTGCTAAACTCGTACCGGATGACCTTAATATAACCCTTGAGAAAGCTTTAGAAAAAGATCCAGATTTACGGGCCATGTATGAGCAGGACGAAGATGCTCAACGTATCATCGATATAGGTAAAACTTTAGAGGGATCTATTCGCAATACAGGCATTCATGCTGCAGGCATCATTATCAGTGGAGAGCCGCTAACTAACTTCATACCTATCTGCCTTTCTAAAGATTCTGATATGCCAGTGACTCAGCTCTCCATGAAACCTGTTGAATTAGTGGGAATGCTAAAGGTGGACTTTTTAGGCCTTAAAACATTGACCGCTATTCATATATGTGTAAAGGCAATCTATAAAAGGGTGGGTAAAGCCATTGATTGGATTAATCTTCCTTTAGATGATCAGCCTACCTTTAATCTTTTAAACCAAGGAAAAACTTTAGGCATCTTTCAGCTGGAATCTGCAGGCATGCAAGATTTGGCGCGCCAGCTCCATTTGGATAAGTTTGAAGAAATTATTGCCGTAGGAGCTCTCTACCGCCCAGGCCCTATGGATATGATTCCTTCTTTCATTAATAGAAAACATGGTCGTGAGCCCATTGAATATGACCATCCATGGATGAATGATATTCTTGCAGAAACCTATGGCATTATGGTTTATCAAGAGCAGGTGATGCAGATAGCTAGTAAACTTGCCAAATTTTCGCTAGGTGAAGGGGATGTACTGCGGCGTGCTATGGGTAAAAAAGATATGGATCAAATGCTTCAGCAACGAGAAAAATTTCGTTTAGGTTCGTTGGAAAATGGGATTGATGAAGAAACCTCGATGCAAATTTTTGATAAAATGGAAAAATTTGCTGCCTACGGATTTAATAAATCCCATGCAGCTGCCTATGGGTACCTCTCCTATGTGACTGCCTATCTGAAAGCTAACTATCCTAATGAGTGGATGGCTGCTCTCATGACGTGCGACAGTGATGATTTAACAAAGGTAACTAAATTCATTGGGGAATGCCAAGAAATGGGTATCGCCATTTTGCAGCCAGATGTTAACGAAGCGCATGCTACGTTTTTTGCTACTCCTCAAGGAATTCGTTTTGCCATGGCAGGTATTAAAGGAGTGGGAGAAGGAGTCGTGGAAGCTATTATTAAGGAAAGAAATAGAGGCGGTCCTTATACGAGCTTATATCAATTTATTAAAAGAATTGATAACACGAAAGTAGGCAAAAAGGTCATTGAAAACTTGGTGGATGCAGGATGTTTTGATTTTACTAGCTGGTCGAGAGATAGCTTAAGACAAAGTATTGATCCTATCTATGAAACTGTGCTAAAAGAAAAGCAAGAAGCTTCAGCTGGCGTCTTATCCCTTTTTACTTTGATGGGAGAGTCCTCCGAATCTCGTTTTATTCATCCTCCTGAAGTAAAAAAGAAGACCTCCCGATTAGATACTCTTTTACGAGAAAAAGAACTTTTGGGCTTTTTTCTAACCGGTCATCCCATGGATGCTTATCGTGAGATTATCACACGGCTTTCTTGCATACCTTTAAGCCATGTTCAAAATCTAGAGCACAATGCTGTCTTTCGGGCAGCTTTGATTGTAGAAACAGCTGAAATACGAGTCTCTTCTAAAACACAGAAAAAGTTTGCCATCTTGATGGTTAGCGATGGCATGGATCGTTATGAGATGCCTATATGGTCTGATTTATTTGAGCAGAAAAGCTTATTGTTAAAAGAAAATCAATTATTATATGCAGTCATTCAAGTAGATAAAAAGGAAGACTCTCTTCGACTTTCTTGTAAATGGATCGATGATTTAACTAAAGCTAATGAAGCGATGGTAGAAGAATGCGATCGGGCTTTTGATAAAGCTAAATTACAAGCAGCACGTTTTGCAAAAGCTATAGGAGAGGGGCGAGATAAAAAAGTAGAAAAATCAAAGGCCGTGCTAGAAAAAAAGAGAGAAGTAATGAAAGAGTCTAAGACTTTGTCTTTAAAAATAGATTTGGACAGTGTGCGTTTAACACAAATAATGCAACTTAAAGGGTTATTTGTAGAACATCGTGGAACCACGCCCATTCAATTAGAGTTTCATTGCCAGGAAGATGTGCATGCCATTTTACATATTGAAAGCCGCTGGGGGGTAACTTTAACGCCTGAATTAGAATCCAAGCTTAAATCACTTCCCTTTATTAAGAGGCATTCTTTGAATTAAATTATTGCGCTATTCTTCTTAATAGAAGGCATATCCTAGCAAATAAAAGAAAGGCTGAACTAGCGTTTGGCAAAGCCTCATAAATTTTACTTGTTCTACGTCATAGCCTAATCTAGACTAGGCAAGTATTCTTTCTATAATCCATTCTTTTTGCTTACAGATCAATCCTTTTAGCTTAAGATTTTTTAGCCCATGATAAATCTCTTTTTCCCCCTATGCTTTATAGAACCGTGATCTTTCCCCATATCTCAGAATAAAAGAATTTTGGTAAGGAGGCCCTAAGCCTCTTTAAGGATAATTTTATAGCTTTCTTCCAAATAAGTAAGCCTACGAAGAGCATTGAAGCCGATGAGTTAATAGCAAACTAGAGGATTTTTTAAGCTGCTAAAGAGCGTAAGAACCGCGTATGGAGCTCGCACTTAGGATAGTCAAGCTTTTTGCCAATCATTTGATGTGTGTGAGGGATAGATCCTGTAGTACTTCTATGAAGAGGAGGAAGGCTAAGCCAAGAGACCGGCACTCCTTGGATGAAAAAAAGAAAGGATGCTTTAAGAGTCCTTCAAAGCTTAGGTAGTCCGACATGATTTAAAGGGTGTTTCATGCTTGAACAATATTTTGAGAGCATTTTTTCTCCCCAATTACTATAATTTATTTACGCTTAACTCATTATAAAGCTCTT
>NZ_JRXI01000045.1:0-2624 GCF_000813645.1 Neochlamydia sp. TUME1
AGGTAGAGATGATAAGTTAAGGTAGCTTTAAAAGAAGCCTTGCAGCGCTCATAAAAGATCGCTTGCCGAAACGGCGCTGTATCCCTTTGAAAGAAGCTTTGAAAATTTTTTTGCTCTAGGAAAGTAGCCTACTAGTAAGCAGAACTATCCATCAAAATTTTGGTTATGAAAAAGTCTAACATGTCCAAAGGACTAGGGGTAGTAACAGGTAATAAGCTTAGTATAGGCTGTGCCTTAAGACAAGCTATTCGATCATTTACGGAATAAAGCTTAAAATAATTATAATACGCTTTTGAGCTACTCCTTATGTACCTCCATACTTTATAAAATCCCTTTCGTTAAGCAGAGAGACATGTACCAGAGGGTTGGGTATGCAGATATAGTTTTTTTTAAGCATATAAGATTAAAGAAAAAGCTCCTCAAACTGTTTAGTAACTGATCCTAAATTGCTATATTTCTGCGCTTTATTATTTTTTTAGTCTTCTCTTTGCGTCTATGGTAAATCGCCTTTACCTTTTATTTGACATGGTTTAAACTTCTTGCTTTGTTTAAGGAGAGTATAATGAGACATTTAAGCATCTACATTCGCTTGGTATTTTTTACATTTTGCTACTTAAGTAGTCCTTATTTAGAAGCAGCTTATACAATTAAAAATGGACGAATTGTTGATGTAGACAAGCTAGCCACTTTGCAGCCAGATCAACACTTTTCTTTGGGGCAAACAGCGATGAATAATGGAGATTGGCAGGAGGCTTCTCGTCAATTTGCTATTGTTTCTAATAACTTCCCTAACAATCCTTATGGTCAGCAGTCTTTATATTATTTAGGGATAGCTGAATTTAATCTGAAAGAATACGATTTTGCTAATAAGGCTTTTTCTGCCTATCTTAAATGCCAAAACAATCCTCCATATTTCCTTGAAGCAATTGAGTATAAATATGCTATTGCAGAACAGCTACGTGGCGGCGCCAAGCGACGTCTATTAGGTACAAAACAGCTTCCAAAATGGTCGACAGGCAAAAGTCTTGCCCTAGCAATTTATGATGAAGTGATTACCGCCATGCCCAGTCATGAAATGGCAGCTCAGGCTTTATATGCTAAAGGGTGTCTCCTTTGGGAAAAGCGTGAATATCGCTTAAGTATTGAATCCTTTCAGCTTTTATGCTCACGTTTTCCTAAAAATGAATTAACGCCTACTAGCTATGTTAATATAAGCTGTATCTACTATGATTTATGCCAAAATGAGCCGCAAAATCCTGATGTTTTAGCTTTTGCAGAGCTTAATGCAAAGAAATTTATCCACGAATTTCCTAAAGATGAGCGGATAGACGAAGTTAGGCAAAATGTTCAGCAAATAAAAGAGTGTTATGCAACAGCTCTTTATGAAACAGCTAGATATTATGAAAAGATTAAGCAACCACGTGCTTCGCTTATTTATTATAGTAACGCGATTAAGAATTTTCCAGATACTCTAGTGGCCCAGCGTTGCAGAGATAGGCTAGAGCAAATGGGCTTTTCTCATGATGCTAGAGCTTTAGCTCCTCTTGTTTTTCCGGTGCCTTCAGGTAAAAAAGATAAGAATAGTTAATCATTCATGACACGTTGCTATTTATGGATCTTTTTTACTCCTTTTTTTCTTATGACTTCCTGTGGTTATCATGCCGGGCCGGAGGAAGTTTTATCTTCATATCAAACCATCTGTATTCCGTATGTTAAAAATGATGCAAAAGGTCAATTGACTGCTAATTTAATAAAATTAGTTTCCACGCAAACAGGTTTGCAATATCAAAACTGGGGAGGCGATCTTACCCTACTAGTGGACTTACTACCCATTGAAAATGAAAATGTGGGCTACCATTATGAACGTAAAAATAGCGGGAAATTAAGACATTCTATTATTCCTACTGAAACGCGGTTAATAGCAATAGCCCAAGTAACCTTAGTAGATAATATGAAGGGAAAATCGCTATGGGGGCCTGCTAAGGTGATGGCTTCAATTGAGTTTGATCATGAATATGAAAAAACGCGTGATGGGATCAATGTCTTTTCTTTAGGCCAGCTAACGAATTACGACGAAGCTTACGAGGCTGCTCATTCACCCTTGTATGATCAATTATCTCAGAAAATTATCGACTTTATCATCAATAGCGAATAGAAAAGTTAAGAAATTTTTTTTACAAATTTTTCCTAGACTGCAAGTCATTACGTAAACTAATTTTTTAACTTTTTCCTATAATAAGGTCAGTAGCCTGCAAGGTTTTAGGAAAGGCTAATTAGATATTTAGCTAATCTTAGATAAACGATTGAAAAAGGCTTTTTTATCTTTTAGCCGATATTTTAACTTGGATACAAAAATAGAGGGCTCCTGAGTTTGGCACCTCTATTTTATAAGTAGTTTATTTTCAAAAAGATAAGTTTTTAATAAGATTCTGTAGTGGCAACTATTTCATATATTTGTTTGAAAATAAATCAAAAAAATATAAAATATGAGTATGTTTATCAAGAAGACTCGCTCAAAAAATTTTGTTTATCTTAGTTTAGTAAAAACTTTCCGAGAGAATGGAAAAGTTAAACACCGAACCATTGCACAATTGGGGCGATTAGATCGTCTTCTTCAAAAAGGC
>NZ_JRXI01000046.1:0-7545 GCF_000813645.1 Neochlamydia sp. TUME1
TCTAGAAAAAATTAATGAAGATAAGCAATGGGATGGATTTTATGGAATTCAGATTTCAAAGCAGAGTATGAAAAAAGAAGAGAGCCTTTCTAGCTATCATCGGCTAAGGAAAATGGAAGAGTCTTTCCGCGTCATGAAACATTCTTTGGAAATTAGGTCCATCTACTTATCCAGCCCAGAAAAAGTCAGAGGACATATCGTGCTTTGTTTCCTTGCCTTTGTTATGCATCGTAATTTAGAGATCACCCTAATTAGAAAAGGAACAGATCATACTGCTGAAAAAATAAGGGAGGCTATTGGCGAATTAGAAGCTTCTCTATTAGAAGTAAATGGAAAGCCCATCTTGCTAAGAACACCAGCAAAAGGATTATCTAAAGAAATTCTTCAATCCTTAAAGCTTAAACATCCAGGGGAAATGGTAATAGATGGGCTGTTATAAATGAGCGTTACTTCAATGTAGTGTAGTGGCAATATTGCCATCTTTCGAAATAACGAACATTGATAATCAAAGTTTTAAGTCCAACAAGTGTCAAAGCCAGGAAAAATAGAGGCTACAGGCTTTTAATTTATTTAAATCTTTATAAAGCATCCTTCTAAAGGGAAAAGAATATTATCTAATTTTTTTTAAATATTCCTCGTTTTCTTGAATCTCATACAAAAACTTTTCCAATACTCGTAAAACAGTACGGGAAGTATTATATACACCTGCTGCGCTAAATATCAGTTCAAGTTTAGGACCTTCAGGATAATTTAAAGCAATTACAGTGTAAGTTAAAGGAATCTGATGAGCATTTTCAGGGACTATCCACACGACAAAATCTTCATTGATAAGAGTAAGTTTTCCGCTGGATTCTATCAATTGAAAGTAACGTGTAAGCGATTGATCTTTATTCCATGGGGAATGAAAGTAAAGCAATTTCATATGGTGTAAAAGCGATAGGTTAACAGGAATAAGCAATTCAGAAGAAGCTAAGGTAATATTTTTATAAAATTCTTTAAATTTTTCTTCTATTAGAGCTAAATTATGCATGGCCATACTCCTCCCTATTAAGGATAGAAGCTAAATTTTATTTTAATTTGCACTTCTATTCAGATGAACGGGTCTATTTAATAAGTGTTATCTTAAGCAAGTGGCGGGCCAACCTAATAAAAAGGATCAAAAAAGTTGAAAAATGGCTTTGAATTTAGAATTAGAAGAGTGTAAATTTGTAAAGCTGAAAGCTCTTAAGAGGTGGTAGGCTAAAGGTATAAGCGGGTAATCTGCTTTTTTAGAACTAACTTGCAACAAGTTAAGTGAAAAATAGGGAGGACTATGTTTTTGCAAAGATTGTGCTTAGGACTTTTGCTTTTTTTAGGAATAGGATCGCTTAGCGCAGAAAAGCTTGAGGTGAGCGTCGAATCAGAAGCGGCAATTTTAATTGATGTAACCAGTGGAGCTATCTTATATGAAAAAAATGCTCACACTCTTAACTATCCTGCTAGCATTACTAAGATAGCTACTACTCTTTATGCTCTTGATCAAAAAGGCCATCAACTTTCAGAAATTGTGACCGCAGATACAGAAGCTATTGCTTCAATTTCTGAGCAAGCTAAGAAAAAATCTAATTATACTACTCCTTCTCACTGGATTGAATATGCAAGTACCCATATTGGGATTAAAAAAGACGAAAAGTTCACCTTAAAAGAACTCTTATACGGCATAATGGTGGCTTCAGCCAATGATGCCGCGAATGTAGTGGCTCAACATGTGGCAGGAAATATTCCCCTGTTTATGCATGGTTTAAACGGATTTATCAAAAGTTTAGGTTGCCAAAATACGTATTTTACTAATCCTCATGGATTGCATCATCCTAAACATCAAACTACTCCTTATGACATGGCTCTCCTCACACGCGAGGCCATGAAGAATTCTATCTTTCGTGAACTCGCTGCCGCACCAAAATTTATTCGTCCCAAAACTAATAAACAAGAACCGGTTGTTATCTTGCAAAAGAATCGTTTATTACGTAGAGGAGACTACTATTATCCGCAGGCAATTGGGGTTAAAACAGGTTATACTTCCATTGCACGCCATACTTTAGTAGCAGCAGCAAAAAAGGATGGACGTGAGTTGCTAGCGGTCTTAATGAAGTGTAATGAGGGAGGGCAGATTTATCGAGATGCTATCCATCTTTTTGAAGCAGCATTTAATGAAGAACAAGAGGAAATGATCATCCTTGAGAAGGGACTTCAAAAATACATCTACTCTTTAAAAGGTGCTGACAGGCCTTTAAAAACTTTTATAAAATCCCCTTTAAGTTTTAAGTACTATCCTTCTGAAGAACCTGTAGTAAAATGCTATTTGCAATGGCATTCATTAAAATTACCTATTGTTAAAGGGCAACAAGTTGGCGAAGTTTACTTGCAAGTTAATGGCCAGCAGGTCGAAAAAGTAGCCCTGTATGCTGAACATGAGGTTCAACAAACCTGGATGGAATGGTTGAAAAGTATCTTTAAAATTACAAAGAAATAGATCTTTAGTTTTAATAAAATTTATTAAAGAGATAAATAAAGTTACTTATAAAAAGAAAAAAACTTTTCTTGCTAATAATGAGAAAATGAATGAGAATGTACTCTTTTAATTTATAAGATTAAGGACCAACTATAAGTTGTGAGCACGGGTTTCCTTATACCTAGCACCTTTCATAGCTTAAATCTTTGAAAACTAATCTTGGAAGAAGGGTACCTAGGATTTGTAAACAGGCCAAATGGAAAGGAAGACTTTATTGCTGTATTCAATTAGCCTGTTCTCCATTGACGACACCATTTAAAATAGGTAAGAGAGTTAGCGTGATAGCCCTGCTGGCTGCCATGCTAATGAACATGATAACAATAAATGCAGGAGAGATCTTTAGAAAAAGCGTATGCTTAAAGATTGAAATAAAGGCCTAGATATTATGTTCATACTTCCAGGCTATCTTCTTGCTTTGGTTCTTTGTCCAATAAATAATAGGGTAGCCTCTTAGAATATGATAATTTGCAGGAATCATTAACTCCGCTAAAGCTTTTCCTACCAAATAAGTTAGAAATAATGATAATAATAATGTAATTTGTTCCATCAAAAACTTAAAGGATTTTTTATGAATTTACCAGACACATTTACAGTAACTAATAAGAGCTTAAAGCCTTTTAGAAACGATTTTGGAAAAAAGATACCTAGTACTTATAAACAGGCCAACTGGAAAGGAAGACTTTACTGTTGTATTCAATTAGCATGTTCTCCATTGACGATACCCCTTAAAATAGTTAGCAGAGTTAACCAGATAGCAGGGTTGGCTACCGTGTTAATGCTCGCAATTATAAAACGCGCAGAACAGACCCTCAAGAGAAAACATACGGCTAAAAATTGGGATGGAGAGCGAAAGGTGGTGTTAGCACTTACAGACTGCCTTCTTGCTTTAGCCCTTTGCCCCATAACTATTGGAGCCTCTAGAATACGCTACTTTGTAGGAATCATTAACCCCGCTAAAGCTTTTCCTACCAAATAAGTTAGAAATAATAATAATAATAATAATAATAATGTAATTTATTCCATCAAAAACTTAAAGGATTTTTTATGAGTTTTGTATACCCATTTCCAGCAACTGCTAAGAGTTTAAAACCTTTCACAGACGATTTTGGAAGAAGAGTGCCTAGTACATATAAACAGGCCAACTGGAAAGGAAGACTTTACTGTTGTATTCAATTAGCGTGTTCTCCACTGACGGTCCCTCTTAAAATAGTTAAGAAAGCTGGCGAAATAGCCGTGACGGCTGTGTTGTTGATGGACATGCTTATAAAACGTGGAGAAGACTTCCTCAAGAAAAAGCCTGCACTTAAAGATTGGAAGGATGAGCGAGAAATGGCGTTAGCACTTACAGACTGCCTTCTTGCTTTAGCCCTTTGCCCCCTAACTATTGGAGCCTCTAGAATACGCTACTTTGTAGGAATCATTAACCCAACTAGAGCTTTTCCTAAACGCTATTATTAAGTTTTCGATATAGATGCATAAAATCTTCTAAAGAGAGCTCTTCAGGACGTGATTTTACATCGCGTCCAATTTGCAGCAGGGCTTGCGAGACAGCCTGGCTGCAATAGAGCTCTTTTAATGAGGTGCGCATCATTTTACGTCTTTGCCCAAAAGCTGTGCGGGTCATTTTAAAGAAATCCTCTTCGTTAGCAACGAAGGGTGGCTGATGTAGGTCTAAAGTGACTACTGCCGAATCTACATTAGGAATAGGATGAAAACAAGCTCTACGTACCATGAAGGCATAGCGGGGAGTAGAATAATAATTTAAGAAAACGGTAAAAGAACTATATTCGCTTGTGCCTGGCTGAGCTGTAAATCGGCGTGCCACTTCTTCTTGAACCATAACTACAACCTTAGAAACGTAGGGATAAAGCTTAACCAGTTGAATTAAGATAGGGGTTGTCAAATGATAAGGGAGATTGCCCACAATAATAGCTTTTTGCCCCGGTTTTAAAATTTCCAGTAATTTTTCCCCCAAAGGGAATTCCAATACATCTTCACAAAATATTTCTAATCTATTTGACTCTGTTTGTAAGCGCTGCAAGGCTTGAGCCATTACAGGATCTTTTTCTATCGTTAATAATTGAGAGCCATGCTTTATTATTTCTTCTGAGAGGCAGCCTGGCCCTGGACCAATTTCTACGACTAGATCATGAGGGGAGAGAGCCGCGTAAGCCACAATTTTGCGAGTAATGTTTCCATCGATAAGAAAGTTTTGAGAAAGACCCTTTTTAGGACTTACGCCCAATTTATTTAGGAAATGATGCAGTTCACTAGGGCGATATATAGGCATAATTTTAAATTTTCCTTCTCTATTGAAGCTTAACAGATTTTCAAGATAGGCGGATCTGTTTGCTTTGTAGGTCGCAAGCATTCCAGAATAATTATGCTAAAGCTAAATTTTAGAGCCCAGTATAAAGGGTTCAAAAGCAGCTTGATCAGTTTTAGGAGTATAAAAATCTTGTACAGAGAAACGTTTGCGAATTTTTTTTAGGTAAGCTTCAGTCTCTTGAGCAATAGCTTCCTCTATAAGTCTATCTTTAATTTTGAGTTCTACCTCTTTAAAGGTAGGCGTTCCACCTTTTATCCAATTTTTAAGCACAAAAATACGATAAAAAGAGCTGTTTTTATCTGCTCGATTTTTTTGAGCAATTGGCTGGCTATGTGAATGGGGTGTTAGCTTTGTTAAAATGGCTTTATAGGCTTCCGAGATGTCTTTTTCTGGTAAAGTATATTCTTCAGAGACATTAATTTGTGTGTTGTCAAAATGAGAGTTTGCTTTAACGTAAGTCGATAATTTTTCCAAAGCTATATGCTCGTTCAATGCCTGGTAAGTTAAATGAGCAGCTTCAGCGCTTCTAGCTGCATCCGGATCACGGATAGAGATAACATTATATTGCCAAGTATTTGGTTTGAGGTTGGCAGGATCATTAGCAAACTCCTCGTAAGCTAAACGAACAGCTTGAGGTGTTACTTTTTTTAATGCTTTGGCATTTACTCTTAAGTAAATCATCCTGCGGATAATAATGTCTCCCTGGACAATTTTTTGTGCTTCTTCATACGATAGACCAATTTTATCCAAATTGTTGATAATATGAGGTCCAAATAGGCTCTCCATTTCTTGGCGAATATCACCGTTGCTTACAAGAAGTTTATTCTCGCTAGCATCAGCTAATACTAATTCTTTATTAACCAATTCATCTAGCACATGCTTCCAATTAACTTTGTAAAATTGATAGCGTGCTTGAGTAGAGGAGGTGTAATCAGGAAATTCACGATAGAAAAGAACATCCATTTTTTTCATTACATCTAAAACAGAAATAGCTGTGCCATTCACCTTGGCTAAAATACGATTATTTACCACTAAAGCCGAGCTATCTTCTTTGCCTAAAAAAGCAGCGTTTCCCTCAGCTTGTAAAAGAGCGGCAAGACAACCATAGATTAGCGCAGAAAAAAATAAAATTTTTTGTTTCTTCATGATTTAAAAGGGGGTTGGTAATTAGTGAGGATTAATTCTATCATCTATGCCATCTATAAGATCTTAGCTGCAGAAAAAAGGCTTGTTAGATGGCCAACGGCTATCACTATAAACGATTTAAAACTTCAAAACAACTCCAAAAAAGCCATCCATTCCTCCAAGCGATGGAAAAGATTGAAATATTTGATTTTCTACCTTTAAATGATAGCTCTTAATGAAGTGTTTAAGTTGATATTCGTTTTCTTGGGATAAGAGGCTACACGTTCCATAAATAATACGGCCGTCCGGTTTCATAAAACTGAGAGCTTTTTCAAAAATTGTTCTTTGCTGGCCTATCAGCATCTTTAGCCCTTCTATTTCAAATCTCCATTTCATATCAGGATTGCGACGTAGCGTGCCTGTTCCCGAGCAAGGCGCATCCACCAGCACCCAATCCATTTTTTTCTTTAATTTTTTAAGTTTGGGATCGTTGGCTTGCATAATTTGCCCATTGTGGATGCCTGCGCGCTTCAAACGTTTTTTTGCTTGTTGCAAGGCATAAGAACGTATATCATGTAAGAAAATTTGTCCTTTATTTTGCATGGAAGGAGCCAAGGCTAAGGTTTTACCGCCAGAGCCTGCACAAAAATCCATCACTAGCTGACCTGGCTGGCATTGCACAAGATTGGCAAGGAGTTGGCTTCCTTCATCCTGCACTTCAAATAGGCCGGCTTGAAACTCTGGAATCGCAAGGAAGTTAATCCTTTGAAGAAAATTAATAGCATGGGAAGAAGCCAAACAGGAGCTAACCTCATATTTATCTTGCAAGAGCTCTAAAAGTTTATCACGGGTAGCCTTAAGGGTGTTTGCTCTTATAGTCGTCGGGGCAGGAGTATTGCTTATAAGGCATAATTCTGAAGCTCGCAAAGCCCCGTAACTTTCTACTAAAATATTATAAAGTGAATCTGGGAAGCTAACTCTTATAGCGGCAGGAATGCTTGGATTATTTTGATGGCTTTGCCAGTCAAAGTAAGGCAATAGAGCCACACGTTTGTTCCAGTCAGGAGACTCTTGAATTAAATAATCGATAAGGCGTATCCATCGAATTAAAAAATAGGCGTTTTCAGCGATAAAGGCGCGGTCTTTAGAGCCCAGAGCCTTATGAGAACGGAAATAGCTATTTATAAAGGCATCTAAAGGAAGGTTTTGCTCGTCATATGCACTAAGGAGCTGAAGAAGATGATAAGCACGAAAAGATTGTTTCATAAAACAAGGCTATATAAAAAAGTGGAAAAAGGTTAACCTTTTAAAGTATATTTTATCTGTATTTAATAATTTTAAAAAATTATAAGCTAAATCTTTATAAAGCGGCAAGGAGAAAAAATGCACACATGTTTCCTTCCTATTTGGAAGGGTAATTGAAAAGTTAGTGTCCCTTACCTAACTTCTCTATCTTTGCTGTCTGAAAAGATAATAAAATTTATAGAAGCGGCACAAAGTGCATGGCCTTGCTAGGATCACTTACGATTAGCTAGCTTTT
>NZ_JRXI01000047.1:0-15282 GCF_000813645.1 Neochlamydia sp. TUME1
GCCCAGTAGGTTGTAAAAAAGCTTTGTTTTTTACCTACGTAAGCGGCTTGTCAACAAGAGTACGGCTGTCCATAAAAAAAGGAATGCTTCTTCTGCGCTAGTTATGTTAACTAAAAGCTAGTTTTTAACGGCCTTCCTATTGTTAAATATAATTAAGTTCTTTCTCTGCGTATTCTAGGGAAAGCTGAAATTTTGTATGTTTTTTAAGGGCCTAAGGGCTACAAATAATTTGTTGAAAATTATCTCTGGACCCCGAAAGATGGTTGGGATAAAAGAGGGGAATGAACATTTAATTGCTTTAATATTTATTTAAGCCGCAAGATTAAATCATCTGAAGTTTTTTAAGTTTATTTAATTTCCCAGAGGCTCTATCTCTTATCCTTTATGATTGGATTTATAAAAAAAAGCCTCTCTAGCTATTTTTTTTGCAAAGTGAGGGCAAAAAGTATGAAAAATTACCCAGAACATTAAATAAAGCCGCCACCCGCTAAAAATCTTTTAGGCTTAACCTTAACCTAGTTTAAAATTTATGCCGCTTAGCCGCTTACAAACATTTACCTGTATTATACTTTCTTTAATAATTGTCGCCTTCGGCCAGCCTTATTGGAGCCATGCAGCTTCTTTTATGGCTTCAGTTATGGGTTTTGCCTTATTTTTCCGTGCTTTAGCTTCTTTTCCTAGTCGCAGGCAACGGTTTTTTGTGGCGACCGCTTGGTTTGCAATGGTTCAACTTATCCAGTTTTCCTGGTTCCTATCTCATCCATATCTCTACATCATCGCTGTATATGTTTTGCTGGCTTTAATCTTTGGTTTGCAATTTGGTTTTATTGGATGGCTAGCATGCTCGCAGCGCATAACCAGTTATAATCGAATAATACTGCTGTGTAGTTGCTGGACTCTTCTTGAATGGTCACGTTTATTTATTTTATCAGGAATTGCTTTCAATCCTATTGGACTTAGTTTAAGCGCAAATTTATACACCCTTCAAAGTGCTTCCCTGGGAGGAGCTTTTGGCATGTCTTTTTGGGTTCTGGGGGTAAACTTACTAGCATTAAAAGCTTGGCTTGCCTGGCCGCTTTATAGGCATATGCTCTGCTGGCTTGTCTTTGCCGCCTTTCCTTTTATGTTTGGATTTATTCAGTTAAAGATGCACGATCCTGCAGCTATAAAAGACACTTTTAACGCCGTTCTTGTTCAGCCTGTATTCCCTACGGAGGAAAACATGCTCTTTCATAATACAGCTTCCTACGTGAAATATGTGGAAGCAGAATGGCAGCAAATTTTGATGCTTTGCAAAGAGCATTTAGGAAAGAATATCCACTTAATTGCTTTACCCGAGTTTATTGTGCCTTTCACTACCTATACACCTGTTTACTCCTACAAAAACGTTAAGAAAATTTTTCTCGAGGTTTTTGGAGAAAAGGCATATTCTGCTCTTCCTTTATTGCAAGAGCCCTTAGCTTCAAAATGTATGACTGAAAAAGGATCTATTTGGATGGTTACCAATGGCTATTGGCTACAAGGATTAGCTAATATCTTTAATGCCCCTGTCTTATCAGGAATGGAGGACGTGGAGGACTTTTTTGACGGGCATAGAGAATATTATAGTTCCGCACAGTTTGTTGAACCCTCTTCCTATCAACAATTTAGGCTTCCTTTTAAACGATATGATAAGCGTGTCTTAGTTCCTATGGGTGAGTATATCCCTTTTTCCTTTTGCCGTTCCTTGGCTGCCGCTTATGGAATTACCGGCTCCTTTACTCCTGGTAAAGAAGCTAAGATTTTTCCTGCTTATGCTCCTTTTGGAGCATCTATTTGCTATGAGGAAACATTTGGACATTTAATGCGTGAAAATCGACTGAAGGGAGCTGAATTAATCGTTAACTTAACCAGTGATGTATGGTATCCAACGGTAGCACAGCAGCACTGTGATCATGCTCGCTTGAGAACAACAGAAAACGGCATTCCTCTCATTCGTGCTTGTAATACAGGAATTACCGGCGGTTTCGATGCGTTTGGGCGCGAGATAAAAATCCTTGGGAATACTTACTATGAAAAAATTTGGAAGCCTGGCGCTCTTTACCTGCAAGTTCCGCTTTTTTCCTACAAAACTCTTTATTCTATAACGGGTGATTATCTTATTGTCTTCCTATGTGTGTTAGGTATAGGTGGAGCTTCCTTTTTTCGTCGATAGTTTTACTTAAAAATTATAACCCCAATTAATTGAATAATCTCTTATAAGCCTAAACTGCATAGGTAATCAATAGAAAATATGCTAGTTTATTTTGTCAGTTGTTATAAGGAGAGCGAGGGTAGGGAATTGAAGGCAATGGATCAAACCTTAAGACACTAAAGAAAAGCCAGGTTTAATCTGGAGTCTTTTTTTGTTCGGAAAAAAGTTAGGCTAGTAGTTTTGCACTAACATTATGGAGTTGCAAGCAAAGTAGAATATAAAAATGCTTGGCAGCTAGCAGAAGAGGCAGGTTTAGAAACTTTTCAGGGGATTTTCAGCGTCTACTAGACTTTAAACTCTTTAGGCAAGCGAATGCTATATGAGGTAGCCTGTAAGAGGAGTTGGGTTACCGGCTGAAATGTCCTTTATTTCCATTATCGAATAATTGGATAAAGATTAGAGTTTTCATTAGGGCCCGATCATGCAGATGCAGACAAATTACTGATTTTGATCTAGGGTTGGCACTCCCTGGCTGTTAAATGAATAAATTGCCCATCTCCTAAGATGCTGGCAGGAGAAATTCTTTGCTCGGGGTGACTCAAAGAAAATTAGATCACCCATCTTAATAGCCTTATTAACTCCTAGAAGGGATCTATAAGGTATTGCCTTACTTTTAAATAAGCAATGCTTAAGATTATCTAGCAAAAAACTTTAAAGTTTTCTGTTTATTGAAGGTTTAGAATGGAAAGTAGCTTTTACTTGCTAAAAATTACAAGTTAAAGTAGAATCCCCCTGTTCCTTAATTCATTCATTTCCATTGCGTAAGAGAGCTGAATTGTGATTGGTTTAAAACAAAACTTGATATCAAAATATCGTCAGCAGCGAACCTTAAAAAATTCTATTTCATTCTCAGGCATTGGTATTCATACGGGAAAAGAAGTACAAATTACCTTTGTGCCTGCTCCAGAAAATGCTGGTATTACATTTTGTCGAGTAGATTTGCCGGATCGACCGAGGATTCCAGCTTCTGTTAATTATGTCTATGAAACAAGTCGTAGCACCTCCATAGGAATTAACAACGTGGTAATTCATACCATTGAGCACGTTCTGGCCGCTGTGCGAGCCAATAATATTGATAACTTATGTATTGAAATTAAAGGGATTGAGCCGCCTGCTGCTAATGGAAGCTCCGATGCTTTTGTGAATATGATCGAAGAAGTCGGGATCCTTGAGCAAGCGGAACAAAAGCCTGTGATTAAAATCCAAAGTCCTATTCATTGGAATCAAGAAGATACATATATTATGGCTTTTCCTTATGATGGATACCGGATCAGTTATACCTTGAATTATCCACATTCTAAGCTTTTAAATTGCCAATTTTATTCATTAGAGGTAAATAGTTACAATTTTAAGCATGAAATTGCTTCCTGTCGTACCTTCGCTCTTTATAAAGAAGTGGCTTATCTATTGGATCATGGCTTAGCTAAGGGCGCTAGCTTGGATAATGCCGTAATTATTCATGAAGAAGCAGCTTTTAGTAAAGGGGGGCTTTTCTTTCCCGATGAGATGGTAAGGCATAAAATTTTAGATATGATTGGAGACTTGTCTCTGGTAGGAATTGAATTTGAGGCGCACGTAATTGCTCTTAGGGCAGGTCATGCATCTAACTGCGCTTTTGCAAAAGAATTATTAAACTCTATTACGGAGTGTGCTTAATGGAAGTTCATGTAGCTGATTATCCAAAATCACTTGATATTAAACAAATAGCAGAAATCTTGCCTCACCGCTTTCCCTTTTTGCTGGTAGATCGAGTTCTTGATATCAATTTAGAGCAGGGCTTAATCGTAGGACAGAAAAACCTGACTTTTAATGAAGCTTTTTTTCAAGGTCATTTTCCGGATACTCCTATTATGCCAGGTGTACTTATGGTAGAAGCGTTAGCACAATTGGGTGGTATATTGATTCATATGAAAGGCTATCATGACAAGATAGCTGTGCTTTTGACTGTCAATAATGCTAAATTTCGCAATCCAGCTAAGCCAGGGGATGTCTTAATGCTCAAGGTAGAAGGTATTCATGTAAGTTCCAAAGCAGGACGGATGCAAGCGACGGCTACAGTGAATGATAAAATTACTGCAGAAGCTGAAATCGGTTTTGCGCTAGTGGACAAAAATCAGCTATAATAGGGTAGAAAGCTTTTATAAAATTATTTTGAGTAAATAGAATATGAAAAAATCGAACATACATCCTACCGCCGTAATTGAACCGGGAGCTATTATTGGAGATAAAGTTACAGTAGAGCCCTTTGCGATTATTAAAGCTCATGTAAAGTTAGAAGATGGTGTAACGATTAAGTCTCATGCTTATATTGACGGCCATACGACTATTGGCGCAGGAACCACTATTTATCCCTTTGCAAGCATTGGCACTCAAACACAGGATCTAAAATATAAAGGTGAAACCACCTTTGTTAAGATTGGTAAAAATTGTCAAATACGTGAGTTTGTGACAATTAATTCCTCTTGTGGAGAAAATACCTCGGTAGAGGTAGGGGATGATTGCTTGATTATGGCTTATTGCCATATTGCCCACAATTGCCTAGTAGGTAATCGAGTGATTATGAGTAACAATGCTACTCTTGCAGGTCATGTGATTGTAGAAGACTGTGCTATTATTAGCGGTTTTGTACCCGTTCACCAATTTTCTAGGATCGGTAAATATGCAATGGTCGGGGGAATGAGCCGTATTACTCGGGATGTTCCTCCTTATACGATAGGAGCAGGCATTCCTTACAAATTTGGTGGAATCAATATTGTGGGGTTAAAAAGGCATGGTTTTTCTTTAAAGATTCGCCAAGAACTCGGAAAAGCTTTTAAAATAGTTTACCGTTCTAAAGCATGTCTTGAAGAAGCGCTGCTTCAAATTGAAAGAGAACTTGAGCCTCTTCCAGAAATTCTTCATTTTGTGGAGTTTTGTCGTTCCTCTAAGCGCGGTTTATTAGGATTGGAGGGAATCACAAATTTTGATGATGAGGTAGCTCAAGCTGAAAAAGAGGCTGAAGCTGAGATTGTAGCTAAAATTGAAAGATAAATTCCTTTGAGAGTGGGCTGCTTTAGAAAAAAATAGCCGCAAGCGTCTCCAGCTTTTTTTAAGAGGTATTGATGAAAATTGTATATTTTGGGACTCCTCAGTTTGCAGCAGATATCCTTCAGCATCTTCTCAATCATAAGATCCGCATTTGTGCAGTAGTGACTAAACCGGACAGGCCTAAAGGACGTTCAAGCGATTTGGTGCCCACACCTGTCAAACGTATTGCTCAATTGCAAAATCCTCCTCTACCTGTTCATCAACCTGCATTAGTTTCTGCTCCTGAATTTGCTGAGATTTTACAAGCCTATCAGGCTGATTTATTTGTAGTCGTTGCTTATGGTGAGATTATTAAGCAACATGTTCTGGACATGCCCTCTAAAGGCTGCATCAACGTTCATGCAAGCTTGCTACCAAAATATCGCGGAGCCGCCCCTATCCAACATAGTATCATCAATGGAGAAAACGAAACAGGTATTACCATTATGTATATGGTAAGGAAAATGGATGCTGGGGATATTATTAAAATGGTCAAAGTCCCTATTGGTCCCAATACTACCTATGGGAAGCTGGAACGTCTACTGTGCGAGGCTGGAGGCAAAGCCTTGGTAGAAGTGCTTGATCAGTTTGAGCAAGGTAGTGTGGAGCATGTTGAGCAAGACCATTCTCAGGCAACGTTTGCTCCAAAAATAGAATTGGAGGATTGTGAGATTAACTGGAGTTCTTCAGCTAAGGCCATTCATAATCTTGTTAGAGGCGTGTATCCTCACCCAGGTGCTTGGTGCTATGTGAATATAGGGGGGCAAAAAAAACGCCTAAAAATTAATTCTACCATTCCTTTAGCCCATCAAGGAGGGCCAGCTGGGACCTTATTGCCTACTGATAATGAAGAGTTAATAGTTGCTTGTGGGCAAGGAGCGCTTCGCATTCTTGAACTCCAGCTTGAAGGTAAAAAAGCTATGCTTGCTGAAGAGTTAATTCGTGGCTTTCCTAAGGATAAAAAGATGGATTTTAGGATTTAAAAAATTAGAAATAATTTTATAAGCTGAATTTAAGTGTTTAGCCCGTCTCATTGCATGGAGCTTTTAAGGTGAAAAAGGCCTTTAAAATGAATAAGTTAATCCTTATTTTGGCTCGCGTTGGACTTTTTTTATACCTCTATCCTTCGGCTAGCAGCTACCCTTTAGTAACTATTTGTCAAAAGGGCTTTACTTACTATAAATAGTTTAAACTCATCCTTTCTATTATTGCTAAAAGCGGTACCTGCTTCTTTTGTAGGCTTTTTATTCGCTGACCCTTGATCTTGCGGATAATTTTTTTAATAAAAAAAAGTTGTTCTTGCGGAGAGGTCTCGTTAGAAATGATCTGCATGTCTTTATAGCCCTATTTCTTCTTCCTTGGGCTTTGTAAGAAAAGATTTACTTCTAATAAAGGAGAATTTTATATTTTTAACTTATATATCTTTCATCCTCTAGAAGGTTAATGATAAGCGCTCTTCTTCACTTTATAACTTTTTTTCTCAATGAAAACAAAGTCGATAGGTAAGGGAAAAGGGTTCTTAGCTTATCCTAAGGCAGGCTTAAAGGATGAGTAATAAGAATAAACATACTTTTAGTTTTTATTTTTATGACGATCGCTATTCATATAATTTATTAACTATATATTATAATCTTTTGTTTTAAAAAACCTATTGGTTTTTAATATTTGTTTCACTTATTTATGCGCTAGTTATTGTACTTTTTTGCATTAAAATTTATTTTCTCTTTAGGTAAATAAAAAACCTTGGTATAGTGGGGATTCTTAATAGGTTTTTCATGAGAGAAAAGGATGCAAGCAATAAATAGCGCAACCTTAAACTTAACATTTTTGCCTTCTCCTGACTCTTCCGTAGCAAAAGATACTTTGCTAGGGTACGATATAAAATCTACTTGGGTTGAATTAAAGGCTTTTTTTATCGATCTTTTTCAAGTAATTGCTCAAGTTTTTGCTGAGCGCTCATTTTTTGGAAAAGTTTTCAAATTGAGCATTCATTTGCTGACAGGATTAGCTTGTATAAGGGGTAATACTTATCAAGGGGCACGCTTATTAGGAGCTCTTAGCGCCACTGATAGCCTACTAACCTTAGGTGATCTGGCGATAGATGCGAATGATTTAGTTAATAAGCGATACTGTGAGATAGAGGAGAACAGTAAAAATAAAAAGGTTTTCAACAAATGGTCTCTATTTGCAAGTATAGGTTCTTTGTTAGCTGATATAGGAGGCCTATTTTTTTGGCTGGATGAATTAGCACTCATTAACCTGTTAAAGGTAAAAGCAACGATAGGTAAAAATTTTTCTAGGTTAGTAAACTCTAACACAATGCTTTTTACTTACCTTACGAATTGCTTAGGAAGAATGAGTCCAATGTTTGCAAAGATCTCCTTAGTAATAGGTTTACAAGGAATTGAGGCAATGGCGATTTTATGCCTATCTGTTAATGAAGTTAAACACTTAGCTAATGTTGTGGACACCAAGCAAACCTACAAAATAGTTTTAAGTATAGTAAATTTGGCTTCTTATATAGCTGAGATTAATTTAAAGATTTTAGCTACCACAGGATATATAGCAGTACCTGGCATAGCAGCAATGGGTTGTGCAGCAGCAGGCTGCGGATTGGCAGCTTTTCTCTTGGAAGCGATTTATAACTATCGCCTTGTAAATCTCCAGAGCAAAAGACCAGCTGCAGGCAGTTGGATAATTTCATAAGCTGAGGATAGCATAAATAAAATGTTAATAATAACCCCCTAAACAAGGAAAATAATTATGAATACATTGTCATCCACACAAGGCGTCCCGCCAACAGAGCCATACTACGGAGAAGAGGAAGATTTTATCCAAGGTCAGCTAGATGGGCATACTGTTACTGTTGAGCAAGCTCCTGCTTCTCAGCATAAGCCTGCAAATAATTTAGCATCTTCTTCTCGCAATAAAATTACTAATTGCGCTAAGAAAGTGTCTGAAAATTTTAGCCATGCTGTAAGACATATTGTAGCTTTTTATGCTTATTCTTTTTCCACTTCTGAGAGTATTCAATCAGTTTGCAAGTTAGCAAAATCTTCCATTTATTTTGCTAAGTATGCTTTTAAAGCACAAACGCCTGGTTTTAACAATCTCTACAATCATTTTGATGTAGTAGATACTGTTTTAGATGTGGGAGGAATTTTTGGCGATGCTAAATACTGGGTCACTAAAGGCTGGCACAAAGATTCCTCTTGGAAAGTTGCTAGCAAGGCTTTTGGAAGTGTTTCTAGAGGAATTGGAACAGGGCAGTTTTTGGTAAACATGGGACTGTTGAATTTGGCTAAAGTATCAGTCCAGCTAAATAGACTTCCTTTCTTTAGGGTACTTAGCTTACTTTCACCCCTCCGTGTAATTAAAGATACACTAGGAATTATTAGCTCCTCTTTAAGCTTGGTAGACACATCCTTAGCGCTACAGAAAAAAAATAGCGATGTAACCAGCGAGATAGAAAAGCTTAGATTGAATAAGTGGGAGCTTAAAAAACGTGCGATTAAATTCTTGAACTTAAATGAAACACAAAAAGCTGCCAAGTTAAAAGCAAAATTTGGAAAAGAGAAATTTGAGAAAACATCGGCAGATGCTTTAGAGCAGGAGTATTTAAATGATCTTGACAAGAAATTCTTAAGCCTTCGTGAAAAATTGGTTAGCCAATATGAGCAGCGTCTACATTCAACACATGCAACTCTGTTTGATAGTATTGCAGACAAGAAGCTGGTTGATTGCAAAGTAAGAATTGTTGAAAGAGATCAGCTGGTTAAAGATTATCAGGCAAGTAAAACAAAAGATTGGCTCTCTATTGCTTTCAATGTAGTTAAAATTGCAGCGATTGCCATGGGGTTGGTAGGTTTTGCACTTACTCTCAATACAGCTGCGTTTTTCATTGCTTTAGGAGCTGCTTGGCTTGCTACTTCTGCTGTAGGTATGGCTCGTCTCTACTATTCATTTAGGCACGAGACATATAAAGAAGAGCAAGAAGCGAAGTTGACTAGATTAACTACTTTAGGACCTGTGGCTTTTGCGGCCTAAAGCCTAGTATAAAATAGAATTTTTACCTTTAAAGAGCCCCCAGATTTAAGCTGAGGGCTCTTTTTTTATCCGCAATTTCTTGTCCCCCTTCACCCTAGTAGAATTTTTGGTAAGGAGCCTTAAGCATCTTAAGGATAATTCTATGGTGTTCTTTCAAATTAGTAATTAGCAATATTATAGGGTCTATAAAAAGTATAGGCAGACCTAGGAAACAGAAAAAAAACAGCATGTTGTGGGCTTTTGCGTAGGTTTCTCAAGTTGCTTTAAGAAGTTCTCCCCATTTTCGTATAAATTTTTCTCACATTTTATATTTAAGCGCAGAATAACCTAAAAGGCATAGAGCCATTACCATTAAAAGAGCTTCTCTTCTTTTTGGCTTTTTTAGAAAGAGAAACAAAGAAGCAGGACTTTTCAAGAATCTAAATCCTTTTTCTATTTTTTGCTCAAACTTTAAATGTCTTGGACACTTCATGAGTAGGAAAAGCAGTAGTATCCATCTCATGAGTTGCTAAGATGAAACCCCTTTACTCCTCTCTAAATTTGCCTTGTTAAGCAAAGAACAAGCTAAGGTTCCTTATAGGCAATAGCTAATTGCCTATAGACAAGGAATATGGCCTTAATCAAAGCTGATAAGCTATATGACAGCTTGGTTTAAGTCAGGCCTATAGGATCTCTAAGATAGCCTGGCACTAGACGAATGCACGCTTCTCCTTGCTCTAATCTGGAAAAAGCCTGTTTTATGAGCGGGAAAAAAAGGGACTTAAAAACTTTACGTATCATTTAAAGGTTTATGGCTGCACGATCTTTAAGCTAAACTAGAAGAGGAATGGGCTGAATTTTGATGCTTGTAACTACAGTTTGGAAAATTTTATATCGTAATTGTAATATCCCAGCCATACCCTATTCTCAGATGGGTTAAGTCCAATCAAAAAGAAGGAAAAAACTTTACCTACTTCCTCAATTATTGCCGAGTTAGAGAATCACTTCCTAAGTAGATGATCGAGCTTTTAAGGTAATGATGAAGTAAAGTTAGATTAATGCCTAGCATCTTGTACCCAGGCATAGGTAAAGAAGTAAAGCTATCAAAGACCTTTGCGATAAGCAGAATACAAAAGTCTATCTATCTAATCCCAACCGCTTACCTACATTCATGGAAAGTAAAAAAAAGAAAGGCTCTTTTCTTTAATCGCCATAATGATAAATATTTCATGAGCAGATTGGCCCCTCCTTGGCAGCTTTTCCTTCGAGTCTTGGCCTGTTACCCTAGTTGCAAAAAATTTAGATTTCTCGTTTTTTAATTTTAGACATCTCCTTTAGCTTGCAGTAGAAATTTAATTTAATTAAGCAAAAACTGTGATTCACTTTTTTGCAATTCATAACACATCATAGAGAGGTAGCGGCTTCTTAAAAATTTTTTTCCGACACCTTTATATAAACATTCTTTATAGCTTTTGAGAGGAGGTTTACTTGCTTCAGATGTCCTCAAACAAAAACTTAAGCTGGCTTATTTAAAGACAAAAATGGAAGAAAATGGTAGAGAAGTTTATTGAAACATAGATAGAGGAGCTAAACGTGACACCTGGCTTTTATAGCGGCAGCAAGTCCAGGTCTTCCGAGGATAGCTAAATACAAGGCTTTATATTACCAAAAATGCAGAGATTGAACTAATCAGGAGATTAAAAGGTAGGTATACACAGTATGGCTCCAAAAGAAAATCTTCCTAAGCGTGAGTGGGTCGTTATTATCTGCTTGATTTTATTTATGATCGTATTGACCTGCCTGACTCATAAGCATCGGTTTTTATCTTCTAGAAAATATTCTGAGCCTCATCACTTATATAATAGACATCAGACTGTACGTGTAGAAGGAGCTGTTGAGTATCCAGGCTTATATAACGTTGAAAAAACAGCTACTTTAGCAAATGTTTTAGAGCAAGCTAAAGTTCTTCTTGAGGCGGACCTAAGTAAGATTTCTTTAAATAAAAAAGTCAACAACAGCCAATTAATCAAAGTACCTTACAAAGAATATATTACAGTGAGAGTAGAAGGAGCTGTTAAGAAAAGAGGTTCTTTAACTGTTCCTAGAGGAACTTTAATGGAGGATCTGATTAAGCTAATTGAACCCCTAGAAAAAGCAGATGTAGGGCGGCTAAAAAGAAAAAGAAAATTAAGAGATGGAGAGATTATCAAAGTATTGATCAAAGAAAAGCTCTTAAGAGATAACTGTAAAGGGGAATGAAATCTTTAGAGTAATTTTTTTTAAATATCTGTTGAGAAAAATACTCTACTTTGATAGTCTCTTCATTTAAGCAATTTTATTAGATAAATATTTAATAAGCTGCCAAAAATGTTTTCACTTGTTTAGCTCTGTTAAGAACGTGCTTCGCACGTAACTTAGCACTAGATATACAGGTATTCATTTCTTAGATTGTAATATAAAAAAAATGATTGCTCAAATACTCAAAATATTGGGTTAAGGATTTTCATATGGCGCCTAAACTGATGGGCAAAAAGCGTGGAATGATCCAGCTTTTTGATGAGAATGGAAATAGTATTGTGGGTACGGTTATTGAAGTGCAACCAAATGCTGTTGTCCAGATCAAGAAGAAAGAGATTGATGGTTATAATGCTATTCAGATTGGTTTTGATAAAATTCATGTTAAAGACCAGAGAACGCTAGCAAATCGTCTATCCAAACCTTTACGCGGACATTACAGCAAAGCAGCTGTATCTCCACGTAAAAACCTTTCGGAAGCAAAGGTTGATAACATTGAACAATACCAAGTAGGCCAAGAGTTAGCGATAGACCTTTTTGCTGAAGTAAAATTTGTTGATGCCACAGCAGTTTCAAAAGGTAAAGGTTATCAAGGTACCATGAAAAAGTATAATTATTCTGGGGGGCCTGCTTCACACGGTTCGGGATTCCATCGTCATGCTGGATCTACAGGTATGCGCTCAACACCAGGTCGCTCGCTTCCTAATAGCCCACGTCCTAGTCATATGGGTTGTGAAACTGTGACCATTCAAAATTTAGAAGTTGTAATGGTAAAGCCTGCAGAACAGGTGATTATTGTAAAGGGTGCTGTGCCAGGTCCTACGCATGGATTGGTTTATATTGCCCCATCGGTGAAAAAAACAAGCTTAAAAAAAGCTAGCTAGTAAAAAAATTCTGGAGTTATCCTGTGGCAACACTGAAAAAATATAATTTAAAAGGTCAGGAAACTGGCCAAGTGATAGTTGATGAAAGATTAGCTAATGCTGAAGCGCACGGGCAGATGATTAAAGATTATATCGTCGCTATCAGAGCCAATGCTCGTCAATGGTCAGCTAATACTAAAACTCGTTCTGAGGTTAATCACTCAACAAAAAAGCCTCATCCGCAGAAAGGTGGAGGACGTGCTCGCCAGGGGATGCTTTCAGCTCCTCAATATAAAGGGGGTGGTCGTGTTTTTGGACCAAGGCCTAAATTTGATCAGCATGTACGTATTAACAAAAAAGAACGAAAAGCTGCAATTCGCTGTTTGCTTGCTGAAAAAATTGCTGCAAATCGTTTACATGTTCTTACAGAATCTGTCCTTAATGAACCTAAAACTAAAGTTATGGCCGACTTTTTAAAGGTCACAGGCTTAGCAAATCATAGGGTGATGTTTTTAGGTGAAGCTCATTATGCAGAAGTTAAAACTGAAGAAGAAACAAAGCGCGTGTCCATTCATCATGATCAACATGATAATTTTATTAAAAGCGTGCGTAATCTACCAAAAGTTTCGTTTTCGCTAGCCACTAATATTAGTGGGTATGATGTTCTAGTGGCCAAAGATATTGTGGTGACGGAATCTGCCCTAATTGAATTGGTTGAGTGGCTTTGTCCTTGATAGATAAGGAATAACACCAAGTTATAGATGAAAGGAATCAAGTAATGTCAAAAAAAAATCCTTACCAAGTCGTGAAACATCAACATGTTACAGAGAAAGCCTTGGTATTGAAAGAGCTTAAAAATGCCAGTAGTAATCCCTCACTGAAACGTTGCGAGTCTCCGAAATATGTATTCGTAGTCGATCGCAAAGCAAATAAAACTGACATTGCTAATGCCATCGAAGAAATTTACAGCGACAGAAATGTTAAAGTAGTGGCTGTCAATACAATTAACGTTAAGCCTAAAGCAAGACGTGTTCGTGGTCGTTCAGGCATGAAGCCCGGTTTTAAAAAAGCTATGGTTACCCTGGAAAAAGGCGATAGCCTTGATAACGTATAAATAAGAGGCGAAGAGAGTCATGTTAAAAAAATATCGTCCCATAACGGCGGGTACACGTCAATTAATCCTTCCGATCAATGAAACGCTCACTCGTGCTAAAGAAGGTAGTCGTGCTAAGGTAAAGCCTACAAAGTCGCTGATGCTGCCTAAAAAAAGAACGAATGGACGTAATAATAATGGGCATATTACTTGCCGTCATAAAGGTGGTGGGCATAAGCGTCATTACAGAATAATTGATTTCAAAAGAGATAAGGAAAATATACCAGCTCGCGTAGCTTCTATAGAATATGATCCTAATCGATCGGCTTATATAGCGCTGCTTAATTACTCTGACGGTGAAAAACGCTATATTCTGGCACCCCATGGTTTGAAAGATGGTGATGTAGTGCAGACAAGTGATGAGCCTCCTTTTAGTGTAGGATGCTGCATGAAGTTAAAATTTATGCCTTTGGGTTCTACCATCCATGCTATAGAAATGATTCCTGGTAGAGGAGCTAAAATGGTTCGTTCTGCTGGTCTTTCTGCTCAGTTGATGGCCAGAAGTGGCGGGTATGCGACGATTAGAATGCCTTCAGGTGAAGTGCGTATGGTGAGTGAAAATTGCCGTGCAGCTTTTGGAATGGTCTCTAATTCGGAGCATAATTTGCGTGTAGAAGGTAAAGCTGGCCGTATGCGATGGAAAGGAATTCGCCCAACCGTTCGCGGAACTGCAATGAACCCTGTAGACCATCCACACGGGGGCGGTGAAGGAAAGCATAAAGGTAACATCCCACAAACACCATGGGCGCTGTATACACGAGGGCTTCGAACTAGATCTCAGAAGAAATCGAACAAGTTTATTGTTAAAGATCGAAGGAAAAAATAAGTATGGCAAGATCACTTAAGAAAGGACCTTTTATTGATCATCATCTTCATAAGAAAGTTGAAGATATGAATGGTAAAGGGGGCAAAACGCCAATTAAAACATGGTCAAGACGATCGATGATCATTCCTGAAATGATCGGACACACTTTTGAAGTGCATAACGGCAAAAAATTCATTTCTGTATTTGTCTCAGAAAATATGGTTGGACATCGTCTGGGTGAATTTTCTCCTACCCGTAATTTCAAAGGTCATCCAATTAAGAAAGCAGAGGCACAATCAAAATGAATAGGGCAAAAGCAATAAGCAAATATATTAGAATTAGCCCCCGTAAAGCACGGCTTGCCGCAGGGTTAATACGAGGACTGCCTGTTCCGCAAGCTAACCTCCAATTATTGTATAGCAATTTAAAGGCGGGGCGTCTCTTGAAAAAAACCTTAGATAGCGCTGTTGCTAATGCTGAAACGCAGCTAGATATACGCCGCGAAGATCTTAAAGTTTTAGAAGTTCGTATTGATGAAGGGCCAAGACTTAAACGTGCAAAGCCCAAAAATAAGGGTGGCCGCCATCCGATTTTAAAAAGAACAAGTCACTTTACTATTATAGTCAGTTCAGGAAAGGAGTAAGGAATGGGACAAAAAACTAATCCAATAGGATTCCGCCTTATTCGGAATAAAAAATGGCGTTCAAAGTGGTATGCGAATAAGCAAGAATTTGGTACTTTACTCGTCGAAGATAAAAAAATTCGCGAGTATTTAATGAAAAAACCTCAGTGTCAAGGTACCTCGCAAATAAAAATTCGACGTATGAGCGAAAAAATCGAA
>NZ_JRXI01000048.1:0-23699 GCF_000813645.1 Neochlamydia sp. TUME1
TATGAGCGAAAAAATCGAAGTGACTATTTGCACGGCGCGGCCTGGGATGGTTATTGGTAAAAAAGGTTCTGAAATTGAAGGATTGCGTGGAGAACTCTTTAGACTTACAGGTAAAGAAGTCTGGATTGAAGTAGAAGAAATTAAAAGACCTGATCTTGATGCAAAAATTGTAGCCGATGCCATTGCAAAGCAATTAGAAAGACGAATTCCCTTCAGACGTGCAATGAAGAAAGCTATGCAATCTAGTATTGAAGCTGGTGCTCTAGGAATTAAAGTGCAATGTTCTGGCCGTATAGGTGGAGCAGAAATTGCACGGACAGAATGGTATAAAGAGGGGAGCACTCCTTTACATACACTCCGGGCTGATATTGATTATGCCATGGGGCGTGCAGAAACAACTTATGGTAGTATCGGGGTGAAAGTCTGGATTTACCGTGGTGAAGATAATCAAGTGAAGGAGGGCCAATAGTAATGCCTTTAATGCCTAAGAAAACAAAACACCGCAAAACAATGAAAGGTTCCTGCTCAGGTTTGAGTAAAGGAGCGACCTTTGTTCATTTTGGTGAGTTTGGTATACAAGCTCTAGAACGCGGTTGGCTCACTAATCAGCAAATTGAAGCATGCCGTGTGGCTATTAACCGTTATTTCCAACGTAAAGGAAAAGTTTGGATAAGAATTTTTCCGGATAAACCCGTTACTAAAAAGCCCCAAGAAGTGCGTATGGGTAAAGGTAAAGGGGGACTTGACCATTGGGTAGCGGTTATCAAACCAGGTAGGATACTTTTTGAAGTGGGTAACGTTTCAAAAGAAGAAGCTCAACATGCATTGAGACGTGCTGCAGCTAAAATTGGACTAAAGACACGATTTGTCGAACGTGTTGAACAAGTATAAGGTAGTAAGATGAAAAAAGCTAAAGATTTTAGAGATCAATCGTTAGAAGATTTAGAAGCCAATTGTAAGGATGCACGTAGAGATCTTTTTAACCTTATAAATGAAATGAAGCAATCTAACAAAGTAGAAAAGCCTCATTTAGTACGCCATAAAAAAAGGGAAATAGCCCTCTTGCTGACTGTCATCAACGAAAAAAAGCGGTTAGCATAAATAATATACCAACTTTGAGGTTAGAAGATGGAAGAAAGAGGAAATCGTAAAGAGAAAAAAGGTATTGTAGTCTCTAATAAAATGACTAAGACTTTAGTCGTCAAGATTGAAAGAAGGCTGCGAGATCCTGTATATGGCAAAGTGACTAAAAGAAATAAGAAAGTCTTTGCCCATAATGAAGGGCGGCCTTATGAAATAGGCGAACAGGTTACTATTGTGGAGACAAGGCCACTATCAAAATTAAAAAGATGGCGTGTTGTCGCCTAGCAAATTGCATAATATATTTGGAGTTAGCAACGTATGATTCAACAAGAAACGCAGCTCAAAGTAGCCGACAATTCAGGTGCAAAGCGCGTCAAATGCTTTAAAGTATTGGGTGGTTCTAAACGCCGTTATGCGCATGTGGGTGACATTATCGTTTGCTCAGTACAAGAAGCTGAACCAGAAGGCGGAGCCAAAAAAGGCGATGTAGTAAAAGCAGTTATTGTCAGAACGGCTGCACCTATTAAAAGAGATGATGGAACGGTTTTGAAATTCGATACGAATGCTTGTGTATTGATCGATGACAAAAACAATCCACGTGGTACACGTATTTTTGGACCCGTAGCTCGTGAAGTACGCGATAGAGATTTTCTCAAAATTGCCTCACTGGCACCAGAAGTGATTTAATAAAAGGGCTAGTAAATGACTAAAGTTAAAACACATAAAGCAATCCGTAAAGGCGACAAAGTGATCGCTATCGCGGGCAACTTTAAAGGACAAAAAGGTGAAGTGATTGCACGTTTGGGTGATAAACTCCTGGTGCAAGGGCTTAATCTGCGCAAAAAGCATGTTAAAAAAAGTGAAGCTCATCCCCATGGCGGTATCATTGAACTAGAGAAAGGTATTCATATCTCTAATTTAAAAGTGTTAAATACGGAAGATAACCCTGTTAAACTTAAGGCTCAAAAAAGTGATGAAGGCCATAAGGAATGGGTTTACAAGCAAGATGACAAGCATGTTGTTCATCGTGTTGTTAAAAAAACAAAATCTAAAAAGAGTTGAAAGTTATAATGTCTAGGTTAAAGAAAAATTATCTAGAAAAGGTTAAGCCTGCGCTACAAGAAAAGTTTGGGTATACAAACCCTATGAACATCCCTGGTTTGAAAAAAAATCGTGGTCAATATGGGTATCGCTGAACCTTCAAAAGATAAAAATGCTATTCAAGCTTGTGTTAATGAGTTGACCCTGTTGTCTGGACAAAAGCCGGTAATTACTAAAGCGAAAAAAGCTATTTCAAACTTTAAACTACGTGAAGGCCAACCAATAGGTATTAAGGTCACATTGCGTGGAGTAAGAATGTATGATTTCCTTGATCGTTTATCCAACATCGTGAGCCCACGTATACGTGACTTTAGGGGCTTTCCTACCAAATGTGATGGGCAAGGCAACTATACATTAGGACTTGATGATCAGCAGGTTTTTCCTGAAATTAATCTTGACGAAGTTAAACGTACGCAAGGGATGCACATTACCTTTGTTACAAGCGCCGAATCAGATGCTGAGTGTGTAGAGCTCCTCCGTCTGCTTGGACTCCCTTTTAATAACCTGCCGGTTTCGGTAATAGCTTAAGATAGGAGATGAAATCATGGCAATACCTAGTGATCCCGTAGCCGATTTCCTCACAAGGATTCGCAATGCTGCTAAAGCGGAACATCGTTATGTAGATGTTAGCTGGAGCAAGCTTAAAGAAAACCTTGCGGAGATTCTAAAATTATATGGCTTTATCGAAAATTATTTAGTAAATAAAGACCAAAATCACCGTGGAACTATCAGACTCTTCCTCAAATATGTTGAGGGTCGACAGCCTGTTATCCAAGGACTAAAAAGAGTATCAAAGCCAGGCCTACGAAAATATGTTGGACATGAAGATATTCCACACTTTTATGGTGGATTAGGTCTTTCTATTGTTTCTACTTCGCAAGGATTAATGGCAGGTAACGAAGCTCGTAAAAGACATATCGGTGGCGAATTGCTCTGCCTGGTATGGTAATATTTAGGTATAGTTTGCCCATTAGAAGGAGTTTATAAATGTCTCGTAAAGGAAAAGCACCAATTCCCTTGATAAAAGGTATAGAAGTTAAGCTTGAAGATTCTACCCTAACCGTTAAAGGCCCTAAAGGAACTCTGACCCGCGAAATCATCTCCGGTATTGAGGTGGTCATTGAAAACGATCATCTCCAAGTTAATTTGACCGCAGGGCATGAAAAAATGAGTAATTACCATGGGCTCTATCGATCCCTTATCAATAACATGGTGGTAGGCTTATCGCAAGGTTTTACTAAAAAGTTAGAAATGATCGGTGTAGGTTACAGAGCGGTAGTGCAGGGTCAATTATTAGATTTACAAGTTGGTTATTCACATCCTACTAAATTGACAATACCTGAGGGTTTGCAAGTAGCTGTAGAGAAAAATACGACGATTGTAATTTCAGGTTCTGACCCTCAGCAAATTGGACAGTTTGCTGCACAGGTTCGTGCGATCAGGCCTCCAGAACCCTATCAAGGTAAAGGTATTCGTTATGCAGGCGAGTATGTCCGTAAAAAAGCTGGTAAGTCGGCTTCTGCGAAAAAATAATTGTTAGGTAGAAAGGCTCAATGAGGATCGTATGATTAATATAACCAAAAAAAGACATAAATTACGCATTAAACGTGCATTAAGAGTACGTAAAAAGATTCATGGTACGAGTGAGAAGCCACGTTTATGTGTAGTGAAAACAAATAAGCATATTCAAGTGCAACTTATTGATGATGATAACCATGTTACCATCGGTAGTGCTGCAACTTTTTCAAATGAATTTAAGAATACTGAATTCGCTAGAAAAAATAAACTTTCAGCTGCTAAACTTGGCGAGAAAATTGCGCAAATTGCACAAAAAAATAATATAAAAGAAATCGTCTTCGATAGAGGACCATTCAAGTATCACGGAATTTTAGCCGCCCTTGCTGAAGCAGCAAGATCAGCTGGGCTTCAATTCTAAAACTATTTGGAAAAAATTTAGGATAAACCTAATGGCAAAAAGTAATGACAATCCCAAAAAAGAAAGAACTAATTCTGAATTTAACGAGAAAGTTCTTTATATTAACCGCTGCTCCAAAGTAGTAAAAGGTGGACGCAAGTTTAGCTTCTCAGCTTTAATTCTAGTGGGCGATGGAAAAGGCCGCATTGGTTATGGCTTTGCTAAAGCCAATGAATTAACTGATGCTATTCGTAAAGGTGGAGAGTCTGCTCGCAAGAACATGATCACCTTTGCTAGTGAAGGGACTTCAGTACCTCATGAGGTTTTGGTCAACTGGGATGGCGCTGCTATTTTACTTAAGCCTGCGCCGGCTGGTTCAGGAGTAATTGCTGGATCTAAAGTACGAGCTGTGCTTGAATTAGCAGGTCTTAAAGATGTGATGGCAAAAAGTGTTGGTTCTAACAACCCAATTAATCAGGTACGTGCAACCTTCAAAGCTTTGTCCCAATTGAAAAAACGTGAGCAAATTAAACAGATGAGAGGCCAAGGATGACATCACTCGATAAATTACAAGATGTATCGCGAGAAAGAAAAAAACGCAGACGTGTGGGTAGAGGAATTGGCTCTGGACTTGGCAAAACCTGTGGTCGGGGTGAAAAAGGAGCAGGCTCTCGTTCTGGTTATAAAAGACGCCTAGGCTACGAAGGTGGCCAATTCCGTCTGTTTATGAAGTTACCTATTCGAGGCTTTAGTAACGCACGATTCAGCAATAAATATGAAACTGTCAATCTAGGTCAAATTAACGAGATGTATAGTGACGGTGAAACTGTAAATGCTCAAACACTCGCTGAAAAAGGTTTCGTTCGTGGCAAAATTCGCGGGATAAAAATTTTAGGGGATGGAGAATTGAATAAAAAAGTTAAAATTGAAGTAAAAGCCGTCTCCTCAGCAGCGCAAGAAAAGCTACAAAAAGCAAAAATTGCTATTGAAATTGTTTAGAGATTAAGAGCGCTTACTAAATCGAGGTAGAAGATGTTCAAAGAGCTACAGAAAGTTTTTCAGATTCCAGAGCTAAGAGCAAAAATTCTATTTACAATTTTAATGCTAGCAGTCTACCGTGTAGGGGGATTTATACCCGTCCCTGGAATCAATGGAGAAGTGGCAGTAAGTTTTTTTTAGGCACGCGACGGGCGGGGGACAGAATCTTTTTCAACTCGTCGATATATTTTCGGGAGGAGCATTCTCCCAAATGACAGTGATTGCCTTGGGTGTTATGCCTTATATTTCTGCCTCTATTATTATGCAGCTTGTGGTGGCTCTATGGCCTTCTTTGCAGCGTGAAATTAAAGAAAATGCAGAACAGGGCCGTAGAAAAATTAACAAATATACGCGTGGTTTGACAATCATTTTGTCTATCCTCCAATCGGCGATGTTTGCTAAATATGCCATCCAAATGAATTATAGTCGCCCAGGTATAATTACAGGTGAATTGTTAGATGCTCAGATCTGGGGCATGCCTATCCTATTTTATTTGCTTTTCATTTTCACTATGACCGCAGGAACAGTTCTCTTGATGTGGATAGGAGAGCAGATTACAGAAAGAGGAATTGGCAATGGAATGAGTTTAATTATCACAGTAGGTATTGTTTCGCAATTGCCTACAGCGATTGGGTTGATTATTCAGCAGTTAAACTTAAACTCTCAAGAACCAGGTGCAATGAATTTTACGACCGTCCTCGTGCTTATCGCGATATTTGTTGTAGTAGCATTAGGAACTATATTGGTCATACAAGGACATCGACGCATACCCTTGCAATATGCTAGGCGTGTAGTAGGTAGAAAAGAAGTACAAGGAGGCAACTCCTATATTCCTTTAAAAGTTAATTATGCAGGGGTAATACCAGTAATTTTTGCTTCCTCTTTGCTTATGTTTCCTGCTATAATTGCTACCTTTGCAGGAGCAGGTAATCGATTAAGTGAGATCGCTCAGTGGCTATCTCCAGGAAGTACCCTTTATATCTTATTATTTGTAGGTTTAATTATATTTTTTACCTACTTTTGGACGGCTACTCAATTTAGACCTGATCAGATAGCATCGGATATGAAGAAAAATGGAGCATTTATACCTGGAATAAGACAGGGTAAGCCCACCCAAGATTATTTAGAATCTACTATGAATAAAATTACTCTCATAGGAGCTATTTCTCTGGCTATGATTGCCGTATTACCTACCATAATAGGCCGCTTATTAGGAGTGCCAGCAACGATTAGCTACTTCTTTGGGGGTACAGCTTTGTTGATTCTTGTAGGTGTTGTTTTGGATACAATGAAGCAAATCGAATCCCATTTATTGATGAAGAGATATGAAGGCTTCATGAAGAAAGGTAGAGTAAGAGGAAGAGGATAAAAATAGCATTTGCAAACTAGCTTTACATGTAATCATCTGAACAGTTCAAATAATTACATCCACAGCAAGTCAAACGTTTTCATAAATAAAGCTTTTGCTAATAAAGTGAAAGTATGGTAAATTTTCGAATTCCATTTTTGAAATTTTAGGAGAGATTCAATGCCTAGAGTTATCGGTATAGATATACCGGATAATAAGAGATTAGAAATAGCACTAACCTATATCTACGGAATAGGTCGTAGCTTATCAAACGAGATTATTGAGAAGCTTGGGTTTGATCACAATATGCGTGCTCACAAGCTAACACAAGATGATATAGCACGTATTAACAACTTGCTGCAATCTGAATATATGGTAGAAGGTGATTTACGCCGGCAAGTTCAAAATAACATCAAACGATTAATATCTATTCACTCTTACCGTGGAACTAGACATCGTTCTGGTTTACCTGTTCGAGGACAACGTACAAGAACTAATTCTCGTACACGTAAAGGTAAACGTAAAACTGTTGCTAATAAGAAGAAATAATTTTAAGAGGAGTGCTCTACTTTGTCTAAGCAGTCAGCCACAACAACAACAAAAAAGCCTGTTAAAGCAAAAAAAAGAAGCCATCAGAATGTTCCATCTGGAATTGCCTTTGTGAAGGCGACTTTTAACAATACAATTATTGCTATTACTGACCCTTCGGGTCGCGTCATATCCTGGTCTTCAGCCGGAAAAGTAAACTTTTCAGGTTCTCGTAAGTCTTCAGCGTTCGCAGCGACTGTAGCTGCACAAGATGCAGGCAAAGCAGCTATGTCGTTAGGAATGAAAGAAATTGAAGTTAACCTAAAAGGGCCAGGAGCAGGTCGTGAATCTGCTGTACGCGGTTTGCAAAGCACTGGTTTGTTAATAACTGCTATTCGTGATACCACACCAGTACCACATAACGGGTGCCGTCCTCGTAAACGTAGACGGGTGTAATAAACACTCAGAAATTTTTAATTATTTAGGAGTCGCTTAATGTCTGTCAAATACGGCAAGTTCGAAATGCCCCAAAAAATTTTAGTAGAAGAGGATAAAGACAATTCCAACGTGGCTCGAATCATTGCAGAACCTTTTGAGCGTGGATTTGGTCATACAATTGGAAACTCCATGCGACGTATGATGCTCTCTTCTTTAGAAGCTCCTGCTATTATTGCCTTGCGTATTGAAGGGGTGCCCCATGAATATATGGCCATTGAGGGTGTTATCGAAGATATGACCAATATCGTGCTCAATTTAAAAGGTGCTCTTTTAAGAAAGTTGCCCACGGATGAAAGTTCTTACAGCCGTGATACTCGCATTTTGACATGTGTTTTAGATATTACTCAAGAGGAGCTTGACAAGAATAATGGTCAGTATAAAGTTACTCTAGGTGATATTGTAAAGGATGGTTCATATGAAGTGGTTAATTCGGGACTTCATCTATTCACGGTTACTAAGCCTATGAAACGCCAATTAGATCTGCGTGTGGCTATAGGACGTGGCTATGTACCTTCAGAACGGCATATTATTTATGATAAAACCGCTGATGAAATCCTTTTAGACGCCTCCTTTTCACCTGTACGTATTGTTAACTATTTTGTAGAAAATACGCGCGTAGGTCAGGATACAGATTTTGATCGCTTAATCTTTGAAGTCGTGACAGATGGACGGGTGACTCCTGTAGAAGCAGTTTCATTTGCTTCTCAAATTGGTGTTAAGCATTTCGACGTATTTACAAAAGCCAAATCCCACTCACTTGTGTTTGACGAAGGATTGGGTGATGGAGATAGCGATGCCGATGAAATGATGGAAAAACTTTGCCTTCGTATCGATGAGATTGAGTTATCCGTTAGGTCAACCAATTGCTTGAGTGGAGCAAACATAGATACAATTGCTGAACTTGTATCCATTCCTGAGAGAAAAATGCTTGAGTTTCGAAATTTCGGTAAGAAATCTTTAAATGAAATTAAAGCTAAACTTCATGAAATGAATTTATCTCTTGGCATGGATCTTTCTCGCTATGGTATTACACACGATAATGTGAAAGATAAGATCAAGCATTACAATGAAGACAAAAAAGGTAGAAAAGAATTAGCAAAAGTTGAAGATTAGCAGCTAGGTAATAAGATATGAGACACAGAAAAGATACATGTAAACTAAGCCGTACCAGTTCACATAGACGGTGTATGTTTGCCAATATGTTAAAATCATTGATCGAAAATGAGCGCATCGAAACAACGGTGCCGAAAGCAAAAGCGCTACGTCGTTATGCCGATAAAATGATCACTTTAGCAAAGAAAAACACTTTAGCTACCAGACGTCGTGCAATTAGTGAAATGATGGTTCGTTTCAACGCGTTGACTGACAAAGAAGCACGTGCTGCTCGTAAAGGGGACACAAGTGCCTATAATACAGATAGGCAAGTGATTGATAAACTATTTAGTGTATTAGGGCCACGCTTTGCAAGCAGAGCGGGTGGATATACACGAATCGTAAAAGCTCAACGTCGTGTGGGCGATAATACTCAAATGTGTATTATCGAATATCTTGACAACTAAGAGCCTAATCTAGTTATTATAGAGTTTTAGTATAGAAGATCGCATAATTATGCGATCTTTTTGTATCTATATACATTTTTAAAGGAACGTTGCCCATGAGGAGTAAGACACTCAAAGAAGCTCAAAACCCTCTTATTTTGCGTTGCCATCGACTTATCGAAGGTTTTACAAAGTCCGATGATGAACGTGATTTTTATCTTGACCGCCAAGAGGGCTTTATAATTTATGTAGACCTGGATAAACCTCAGGAAGAGATTGAGGCATTAGAACAGGAATTGCGCCAGAATAGTGAGCGTTACTTTCTTATTCCTAAATTAACTTTTTATGAAACTAAAAAGATTATGGAAGGTTTCGTCAATGAAAAAGTGTATGATATTGATACGAAGGAAAAATTACTAGAAATCATTCAATCTAAAGAAGCTAGAGAAAACTTTCTTGAGTTCATCTACGATCATCTTTCCGAATTAGAAAAATGGCAGCAATTTTACCAAGAAAGATCTCGCATTCGTATTATTGAGTGGTTAAGAAATAACCAGTTTCATTTTGTGTTCGAAGAGGATTTAGATTTACCTAAATCACTTTTAGAAAAGGTTAAACGCCATCTATTTGACACAAAAGTAGGTAAAGATATCTTACAAGCTAGAAAAGCCTTGCTAGCAAAAGCTAAGACCTATTACTCTAATGAAGCTCTAAATCCTCGTCCTAAACGCGGAAGGCCTCCAAAGCAAGCTGTCAAGCAAGAGTTTGAGCCTCAGATTGCTACTGATGTCTATACAACTGTGCCACCTTCTATGCGTTTGTTTTTGTTTACACCTGATTTAACTGCCTCAGCAGTGACCTTCTCTTCTAAATTTGAAAATGAAGGACAGCTTTTAGCAAGCAGGCGTCATCTCCATGATGGCATGGATCAAAATCTTCAGAGTATTAATCAAAAGTTGGCAGCTTTACGCAATTTATCTACTAAATGGTTGGATCAGGATAAAAGCAAGCCAGAGTCTAAAAGGTTTATAGAAATAGCTGATAAGGTAACTATTAATCATTTTGATGGAGAAGAGGAGCTAGAGGGAGAAGATTTTGCCTTCAGCGCCGATAACAATCAAGCAATTAGCAAAGCTATAGATGTGAACGGGACACCCTCGACATCTTCTAAGCCAGCTAAGAAGCCTACTCAGAAGTCTAAAGATAATTCCTCTTCACGCAAAGCTAAAGCTGTAAAAGCTTCTCCTAAGGAGAATAAACCTAAACCGTTAGCTAAGAATAGTAAGATTAAATTAATGGATTCTAAAACAGCTAAAGGTAAACCTAAGCAAAAAATTAAAGCCAATAAGCCTCCGAAATAACCCTGCTCATGGCTAGTGCTCGTGCGGTATGAATAGCCTTTAGCAAGGGAGCAAATGTTTCGGATATCTGATTTTATAAAATTTATGGTTAGTTTAGGCAACATTTTCCTATGATTGCCTATCCGTTTTTATATATTCATCTCTTTCCTCTCTAAATTCTTTACCTCTTCTTGCATAACAATTAGCAGCTTACCCATAAGATTTAGATAGCCCTTGCTCTGCTGCCAGAGGGTTGTATGGTGCTGCTAGAGAAATAATTTAAAACTATCCTCCAAAGAGGAAAATCATGAGAAGAGGCCTTCATTGACGTCCTGCAAAGTTTAGATAAAGGATAGCATCTAATGGGTTTCGTTTAAAATGTTTATAGGGCCACCCTCTTTTTTTCATAGAAAACAAAAAAAGGCTTATTTCTTCCTATTCTTTTTCTTTATTGCTCAGCTCAGTAAAGTAGCTTCTTAAGCATTATACTCCTCCTTCTATTGAATGGGTTTTCATTTATCAAAAGCAGAGGTTCAAGGACACCTTCTTAGATACTTGTTATTTGCCTGATTGCCTGCTTCCTGGTCATGAATGTCAGCTAATTCTATCCTCTCTTTTATTCTCAACTCCTTCTAAGAAGGTTTATTTATGAAAAGATTATTTTTTGTCCTGTACAGATAATTTTTTTTGCTCTTGGTAGATACTCTCTAGATTTTTGTAACTTTCCACTGTCTGGGGATGATTTTTTCCATAAAGCTTAAGGTTAATATCAAGTGCTATATGGGCGTACTTAAGTGCTATGTCTAAATTTTCTTGGGCTTGATAGATCCTTCCCAGATTAGTATAATATACTGCTAGTGTAGGATGATTTTCACCAAAAAGCTTAAGATCAATGTCGATTGCTTGATTGATATACTCAATAGCTTTTACTGAAAGTCCTTGTTTTTCATAGAGGACTCCTAAATTATTATAATTGCATGCCACAGTAGGATGGTCTTTGCCAAAAAACTTAAGGTCGATGACGAGTGCTTGATTGGCACACTCAATGGCTTTTTCTAAATTGCCTCGAGCTAAATAGATTCCTCCTAGATTGTTGTAATTTATTGCCACTGTAGGATGATTTTCCCCGAAAAGCTTAAGCTTAATATCGAGTGCTTCATTGATATATTCAAAAGCTTTTTCTAAATTACCTTGCTCCTCGTAGATTTCTCCTAGATTGTTGAGGGCTATTGCCACTTTGGGATGATTTTTTTCATAAAGCTTAATATTAATGGCGAGCGCCTTATTGGCATACTTAAGGGCATTTTCTAAATTTCCTTGCTTTTGATAGAGAAGTCCTAGGTTGTTATAATTAGCAGTAAGAAAGGGATGATTTTCGCCGAAAAGGTTAAGGTTAATGGCAAGCGCTTTGTTAATATACTCTTCCGCCTTGTCTAAATTGCCTTGGTCTAAGTAGACGCTTCCCAAGTTTTGGTAATCTATTGCTACAGATGGTTGATTTTCACCTCCCAGCTTGAAGTTAATTGCGAGGGCTTTGTTAATAAGCTGAATGGCCTTTTCTAAATCTCCTTGTTTCTGATAGATTTGCCCCATATGGTTGTAAAGACCCGCGACAGTCGGATTGTTTTCGCCTAGAAGTTTAAGGTTAATCTGAAGGGCTTTATCGGTATAATTAAAAGCTTCTTTTAAATTTCCTTGGTTCTCATAAATAAGCCCTAGGTTATTATAAGTTATAGCCACTGTGGGATGATTTTTATCATAAAGCTTAAGTTGAATTTTAATTGTTTTATCAGCATACTTATGGGCTTTTTTTAAGTTTCCTAGGCCCTGATAAATGAGGCTCAAATTGTTATAACAGGTAGCTACATGCGGATGGTTTTTACCGTAAAGCTTAAAATTGATGGCAAGAGCATGACGGATAAATTCAGTTGCTTTTTTTAAATTTCCTTTATCTTTGTATAGCATTCCTAAATTATTGTAGTCTTTTGCCACCATTGAATGATTTTCACCAAAAAGCTTATGATCTATTGCAAGGGCTTGATCAAGAGATTCACTTGCTTTTTCTAAATTCCCTTGTTCTTGGTAGACTAAACCAAGGCTATTATAGCTATTTGCTACATAGGAATGATTTTTACCATACAGATTAATATTAATTTGGAGTGCTTGATTACCATACTCAGCTGCTTTCGCTAAATTTCCTTGGGCATAGTAGATCATTAACAAGTTATTATAAACTGTTGCCGCCTCGGGGCAGTTATTACCGCCGTGCTTAATAGCAATAGCGAGTGACGCGTGGGTATATTTAGCAGCTTTTTCTAAATTTCCTTGGTTCTCGTAGATAAGCCCAAGAGCTGTTAAGGCATAAGTGTTTTCCGAGTTTTCTTGTATAGCTTTAAGGTAACACTTTTTTGCCTCTTCTTGTTGAAATATTCTTCTGGCTATGTCTCCCTGGATCTGGGGCGAGTCATCATCTAAAGAGGAAGAGGTAAGTCTCTCTTCATGACCTGAGAAAAACTCTTGAATAGCCTGACGGAAGGGAATAAAAGTATGATAAATCTTTTTTATTTTTTCTAAGGCCTTATGATCTAAAGCAAACTGCTTTTGGATAAGGGTAGGCTCATCAAACTTAAAGGGTCTGATTAATGGGTTCATCATCTCTCGCTGGGCTTGATAATGAGAATAGGTTTTAAGGCGCATAAATAGCGCTATACTCATCCACTCTTTTATTTTTTCTCTTGCGCTAACTGTTAAAGTCTTTAGCTTGTGTAGTTGATCGATTCTTGCAAATGTGTTAGGAGCTGTTACCCCTCTAAGAAGAGCTAAACGATCCAATGCTAAATGAGGAAAGCGATAGAAATCATCTTTGACTTTAAAAAGCATGCCCTCCCTACTTAAATCGCCCATTCCTGGATCGAATGTATTCATATCTGCTAAAAACAAATGAAATTTAGCTAAGTACTGACGCAGAGTAAGGCCTTTTTGGCAAGGAGCATTAAGTTTTTTTGAACATTTTCATTATACTGCTCAGTTAATTCGCGACTACCTTGAAGGTGAGCAAAATTTAAAAGTTCCATGGGAAGATGTGGCTCTCTTTCATGCCACCACTGATTTTCATTATCTTTACTAATATATTGAGCCATCTTCTCTGGAGTTTGGATAAGCTCAAATGTCTTGCCATTCCCCAAAGGAGTTTTGCAGCCTTTTCCTTCAACTCCTGCCCCATCAAAGGCAAAGCCTCGCGGCGTAATGTCATCAAAAAAATTGATGGCTTTTAAGCAAGGAATATTTAAAGCAGGTAGGATCGTTTCGCCTAAGTTGATCACTTTCAAGTGAAGAAGAGTGGTTAGACGTCTGAAATAATCTCTATTAATAGGATTATCTTCTTGGATAAGAATGCCAAACTCTAGATCGGAGTAAGGGGTCATCTCTTCTCTAGCTAGTGAACCAAAGCCTATCATAGAGTATTTACAAGGAGGAGACCCTAAGGTATCTAGGCTTTGTGCCACAATATGTTCAAAAAAGGTTTTTATTCCTTGAGCTATTTTATGATAGAGCTCCATTACTTCTTGAGAAGAAGGGGTTTCCGGCAATTCTTGAATTTTTGCCTCTATTTCCGTCCTAAATTCTTTTAATGTCTTACGGTTGCTTTCAAATTGATCTTCTATTGTGGCTGACCCTACACTTCTGCCTTTACATTCTCTAACAAGTAAATCTTGAATTTTTGATAACTTTTCTTTAAGAACTTTTTGTTTGCCTTCTAGGGGATGAGATAGAAAATGCCTATGCAAAGCATAATTATAAAGCCCTGCCGCTTGCAGAAAAGCTTCGGAGGTCCCTTTTTGCACATAAACATCCCCGAGTTTTTCTATGTAAAAGGCTTCTTGAATAAGGTCTTTCTTCCGAATAGCATGTTTTAAAGCTAAGGTATAGGCTTTTTCTTTAGCTAAAAAACTGCTTTCAATTAATTGTTTCCACTCTTTACAAACCAATTGTGTTCGGCATAAATCCTGTAGCCCTAGTTCTTTAAATATTTTTAAAGCGATTTCTGCGTAAACTGTAGTATTCCTTATAGAATCTTTAGATTGTTTTTCTTGGTTCTCAAAGGCAGGAAAAATTAAAGGGTGAATGTGAAAAGTTCCTGATGAAAGCTGATGCATAATCTTATCCATTTGTTAACAAATTATATCATTTCAGGTTTATTGTTAATTTATGAATAGAATATATATAAAAGTATATATTTTTTAAAGCAAAGTTATTAAAAAGTTAATAAAAATGGTAATAAAAAGAATTGATTTATACAAACGCGCTTGAACTTTTGCTAAGATTATTTCCTTTACTTTCTCCTTAAGTCTCATCTATGATAAAAAGGATGATTATGACTTTTTAAGGAATCTAGCTATGTCCCTAAAAATTGCCATTAATGGATTTGGCCGCATTGGTCGTTTGGTTTTTCGCTTAATTAGTGAAAGAAATGATATGCAAGTGGTAGCCATTAATGATGTTGTTTCTCCCAGCAATTTGGCTTATTTATTAAAATATGATACAGTACATGGTAAATTTAAAGGGGAAATTAAAGAGGAAGGAGAATATCTTCTCTTTAATGGAAAAAAAATACGAGTTATCGCTGAAAAAGATCCTCAAAAGCTTCCTTGGAAAGATCTTCAAGTAGATTATGTGTTAGAATCAACAGGTTTATTTACTTCTTTTGATGAGGCAGGTAAGCATTTAAAATCAGGAGCTAAGAGAGTTTTAATATCAGCACCTGCGAAAGGAGAGGGAATCGCTACTATCGTTTTAGGTGTTAATGAAGAAAAATATAATCCAGCAAATGACAAAATTGTGTCAAATGCTTCTTGTACGACTAATTGTTTAGCACCTATTACTAAAGTGTTGCTAGAGAATTTTGGAATTGAAGAAGGTCTAATGACGACTGTGCATGCTATGACAGCTACACAGCCTACCGTTGATGGACCCTCTCATAAAGATTTAAGGGGAGGCAGGGCTGCTAGTCAGAATATTATACCTTCTTCGACTGGAGCTGCAAAAGCTGTAGCTTTATGCCTTCCTCAAGTGAAAGGAAAACTTACGGGTATGGCATTGAGAGTCCCTGTGGTGGATGTCTCTATTGTCGATCTAACCGTGAGACTGAGCAAACCAACTAGTTATGAATCAATATGCCAAGAGATGCAGAAAGCCTCAGAAGGGTACATGAAAGGCATCTTAGGCTATTGTGATGAACCGGTTGTGTCAAGTGATTTTATTGGAAGCAGATACTCTTCAATATTTGACAAAGATGCAGGCATAGCTCTCAACGATACCTTCTATAAAATTGTGGCTTGGTATGATAACGAGATGGGGTATGCTTGTAGATGTGTTGAGCTTTTAGCCTATATGGCTTCGAAAGAGTAATATTAACATATAGTTAAGTAGTTGCTTCTTAAGTAGACTTCTTTGAAAGTCTAATATATATGCAAATTTAAACAGGATTGAATTAATTGTGGATTTTACTCGAGAACCTATTATTGAAACCGTTATTACGCCTAAGGAAGGGTGCAAAATTGTTGTTCGCAATAGCAAAAATGTGGGACAAGAAGAATACTTCGTAGATGCTTTAGAAGTCGTTTCTTTCGGTACTGCTATTTTTTTTCGCTCCTTAGAAAAGCCAAAATCTTTTCTTGTGCCCGCAAACGACTATGAGATTTTAGAAGTGCGGGAAGCACGCATGGTACTTAAAAATGTGGGCTTGGAGCGTTCTATCAAGATAGGAGGAGGACGTGAGACTAAGGCCGTGAAGGAAATGCCTATAGATAAAATGGATCCAGCGGCTATGGAGGAATCTAACGTTATTGCAGAAGAGCAAACTGCTGCTAATGACAATCGGGCAGAAAAAAAACGTGATCGTAGACGACAGCAAAGGCGCCGCCGAGGCCGAGAGGAGCAAATTAAAGAAGATCTAGGAGGCACTGAAGCTATATCATCATTAGAAGATGTAGGGCAACTAGATGTAGCTTCTTCATTAGAGGGAAAAGTAGCAGGAGAGGGTCAGCCCCTAGCGCAGCCTACAGTTCCTTTCATGAGTGGATTATTGCCTCCTCCTCCGACACTAATTTCAGAGACCATTGGAAAGTACAAAGAAAACATACTTTTTAAAAATGCTTTCTATACGCGAGAAGAGACTAAAGAAGATGATGAAGTTCAAGTTCTTCATAGCATCACTGAGGAATTTGAAGGAGAGAGTGAAGAAGTTGAAGAGTTTTTTAAAGAAGAGCAAAGTGAGTTACCTCCTATTATAGAGCCTGCTCCAGAAGTTAAGCCCTTGTCTTCTGAGGAACAAAATAGTTCTTTTCATTCTTTTTGGGACGACCTTGGTGAGCCTACTTCTTCTCCTCTACCTTTGACCGAAACAAATGAAATAAAAGAGCCTCTAAAAGAGGAGCCTTCTAGCCCTCAGGAACAAAAAGAATAAATAATTGCGACATTTGGCTTGCTATTAAAGTCAAATGTCGTTATCTTAGCGCTTACCTTTTGCTCGGATGGTGAAATGGTAGACACAAGGGACTTAAAATCCCTCGGGAGCAATCCTGTGTCGGTTCGAGTCCGACTCCGAGCATTTTTTTAATTCAGACCCCTCTCTAGTTTTCCCTCTTTAGCTTCTTTTCGTCATCTCGCTTGCTCTGTAGCCATTAAGTCTATGCTAACATTCCACCATGTCTTTAGTTAGCTTTTATCCAAGTTGCTTTTATAAGCATGGTTTTAGAAGGCGCAGAAAGAGTATTCTTTTAAAACTGTGGGAGTGATAAGCTTTATGATATTAAAACAATGCACAATAGCTAAGCAATTGATCATCAGTTACTAAAGATAAAGCGCCAGTACCCTATGACCATTTGATAGAAATAAAAGAGCTAATAGATTCCTCCCAACTAAGAAGTCTTTGGCCTATGTAGAAAACTATAAAGGATCGCTCTTTATCTATCACAAAAGATTTGAAAAAAACTCCCATTAATCTCCCTTAACAGCAACTATCCTTATAGCTCCATAGAAAAGATTATTTTCAATTAGGTCATCTGCTTTTTTATAGAGATATTTTGAAATAAGGATAGCTTTCTCAATCATTTAGTTGCGTAGTGAGCTATTTAAAACTGTAGTGTCATCCGTCATGGTTGGTGACCCAGGGTCACCAACCATGACGGATGACATGTAGCATAGAAAATTTGAAATTTTTCAATGAGATAGGAAAATAAGAATTGTTTTCTTGAAAAGTGGGTTGAGAGTAGCAGACACTTTTTTAGTCCATTGGCTCGATGCTTTTTAAAACTTTAACCTCAATTTTTTAAACTCAATTGAGGTATGCTTAAAAAAGTATTTAAGAAATAAGAAACTTTGGTAGAGAAATAATAAAGTTACCTCTACCAAAGTTAGTCATACAAATTTATCGACTTACAGCTTTTTTTCTAGCCGCAGTCGTCGTTTTCTTCACTACAGCTTTTTTTACTATAGGCTTTTTTGCAACAGGTTTTTTAACTGTTGCCTTAGCAACAATCTTAGGTGCCGTTTTCTTTACAGTTAATGTTTTTTTAGCCACCGCTGTTTTAGCAACTGGCTTCTTTGCAGCAGGCTTTTTTTCTGCTGTTTTTTTAGCCGTTGTTTTATTAGCGGCTGGTTTTTTTATTGCTGCCATCTATGTTCTCCTTATATTTGACAGTTATTTAGTATTTTTTCCTTTTTTAGGAATTTTTGCACCAGATCTTCTGGCCTCATTTAAAGCAATTGCCACCGCTTGTTTCTGTGGCTTGCCATGATGTACTTCTGTGCGGATGTTTTCACTGATTGTTTTACGGCTTGTACCTTTTTTTAAGGGCATAAAAGGCCTCCTTCATTTTTTCTTACTAATAAAAATATATTTATCAAAGTTTTGCGATTATATATAGCAATTTTTTTATTTTCTTCTAAAAGTCTACTTTATAGATAGACAAGAAGCTTTTAAGGATGCATGTAGGCTGTGTTTTTAATCTAAATTTTTTTACCTCCCTTTGGGCTTAGATTTCAAAATAACTTTTAATTTGTAAAAAAATGATTGATAGGTTCGAATGTTTAGTCTTTATAAAATTGCCTTGCAAGATTAAAGAGCTAATTTTAGAAAACTTAATGCTCATTAGGCCTTCTGCTTTTTTAACAATTGATTTGCTGAATTTTTAATGGATAAAGGTCAGCTAGCGGATAGGCTATATATGATTTTTTAATTAGACCCATGGTTGCCCTTCTAATTTTTAGCAGTTTTATAAGGGTAGTAAGCTATAAACAATTCGCCCCGCACACCTTTCAGGCTTTTTCTACAGCTTAATAAAAAAGCTACTTGTATCTCTTTATTTGAGCCTGCTCTTAGCAAAGTTGTTTTTCCTTTATATGCTCTTGTAATAATTAGATTGATTATTATAGTTTTTAGCAACCTCAAAGTTAGAGAAAATAGACAGGAAATCTTTAGAAGTAAATGATATAGGTCCTGGTATGAAGCTTTGCTGTCTTATCAGAAGCTTATTTAGCGTGCGTGTCCTACCACAGTATGTCCTCCTTATTATGCAAAGCTATAAAACTTTTTAAGAAGCGTAGAGGGGAGGATGAGGCCTTTTCGCGGAAGCATTCCTTTACCCGATCTTTAAAGTAACTCATTTTTAAGTAGACATGTTTGAAAAAGAAATAGTATTGCTCTTTTCTCCTATACCTAATGAAAAGCTATATGAAGCGACAAGGTAATAGAGCGTATAGGCCTGCAAGGAAATAGAACTGATTTATCAAAGGCAAGTAGGTTTATAGGAAGATTTATCTTATGTGCAGAAAGCGCATGCATTTAACCTTAAGTATGATAAAGGAAACTGCCACCTACAACCATTGATTACGGCAATTTAAAAAAAATCTTTCTTCATTTAGGAAATCTGAATAAGTTGACTACCGATTTTATTAAAGTACTTACAGTTGAACTTTACATCTGGCTAATGATGTTTCAGGAGGTGTGGCCTACTAATGAACATTAAAAATTTATTGCATTCTTAAGCAATCACAAGGGTGATGCCCAGCTTTAGGTATCATTCTGCGAGCATTTGCAGGGCCAAAAATGCTTGCAAATAGCTGTTTTTCTATTTACTGTACTGCTGGTCTTCATTAGCTCCTTAGCAGCAAGAATTTAAGCAGTTGTGCTCTCTTGGCCAATTATTTTCATGAAATTTTGTGAGGTTTTTTAATCGATAACTCAGAGAGTTTAGTATATTAATTTGGTTGATCAAATATTAGTATTTAAATATAATGGCTGTTTTATTGTTAATTAATTGATTCTGTTAAAAACAATCTTATAATCTAAGGGGTTTAATAATATGTCAGTGTCTTCTTCTAGATCAGCATCTTCGCTAAGTAAAAGCCTTTATCCTAAAATAGGAGGTTCTTTATCTGCACGGGCAGCAACTAAACCTACTTCCTCTGCTCTTTTTCATTCTACCTCGATCCCTGTGACTTTAAAAAGCCTGCGGATAAGTCATCCATTGGTACCAGCCGTTAGCTATGGTAGAATGTCCAAATATGCTATTTCACGAGGCCATTTTAACCAGAAGAGCTGTTTTCCTTGGCCTAAAGGCAAACGCTTTTATAGTAAAAAGCTAAATGTTAAGCCCCAGCCGAGTTCTTCTAAAGTGTTTAGAGAATTAAAGAAGCTGCATATGGAAATAAAAGGTAGAAGTGATAAAAATGGGCCAGGAGAAACTTTTCAAACTTTTATAAGCAAAGGATGGCAAGGCTTTAAAAATAAGACTCCTTTTGAAAAGTTTAAAAAGTTATTGTGGATACCAGCTAGCGGGATAGCGTCTAAATACCTCTATTCACTTGCCGTTGATCACCTAAAAAAATCATTAAAAGTAGAAGTTAATCCTGTTAGTGTGCCAGAGGAAATTTTGTTTCACAAAGAAGCGTGGGTGCAGACAAAAAATATTGATAAATTAGATCGAACTTTTAGCTCCCAGCAATCTACTCCTCAAAAGCTGACGATTACAGGAATAGGTGGCTCAGGAAAAACCGTTTTAGCTAAGCAATATATAGAGCAGTATGAACAAAAAATGAAAGGACAACAGGATAAGATAAGTACTCCATTCTTTGGAGATATGCAAGATATGGAAAGCTTTTTTGAATCTTATAGGAAATTTGCGGTAGAACTAGGCGTTAATGTACCTTTGAAAGCGCAAAAAGAAACGATTATTAATGAAGTCAATAAGATGCTTGCCCAAAGGCCTGATTGGCTTTTTGTTATTGATAACGTAAATTCTAATAATTACGAAGATTTACAAGCTTTTCTTCCTCAAGATTCTAAGGGTAAGATTTTAATGGTGAGTCGCGAGAAGCTAAATAAAGTGAAAAACTTTGATATGCAAGTAAATCATCTTAGCGAAGATGAGGCCTTAGAGATTTTCCATCTCAATCTTGGCAAAGATCATTGGGCTCTTAACCAAGCCAACAACTCAAAACGTGATCTTGCAGCGCAGCTTTCTTATTTACCATTAGCCTTGAAGCAAGCGGCCCTTTACTTAAAAGCGGCTGAACCCTCTGCTTCGTTTGATTCTATAGTAAGCGCTTATAGTGACAAACTAAGGAACTTGATGGGGATATCTAAAGAAGGTTCTATGCATTCAGCTGATGCTAGCCAAGGGTTAAAAGCCGTGCTACTTTTAAGCATAGAAGCATGTGAAAAACAAAGAAGTGAAGCGAAAGTGCTCTTTACTATTCTTCCTTTCCTGAACCCTCATTTAATAGAAGAACCTCTTCTGAAACTTTGGTGTAAAAGTCAGGTAAAGAGTTCTAAGTCTCTGACTTCTTTATTGGATGTAATGGAAGGCTACGGCTTGATAGTTAGAAAGGCGGCTGAAGGGTGGGAAATTCATTCTTCCTTGCAAGAGTTGCTTCTTGAGAAAATGAATAAAGAAGGAAAAAAAGCCGAACAGGTTTTAAAAGACTTTTTGGGTATGCTTAAGGACAATTATAGCCTGAATATGAGCTCCAAAGATAGCTACTACCAAACAAAAGCTATTGAAAACCAATGGAGATTTCTTTCAAAATCTGCAACAGACCATCAAGTAACCGATGAATTAAAACATTACTTTGCGCATGTTTGCAATGTACTTGGTAATTACCATTTGCAATCTAATAATTTCTTTGAAGCTCGCCAGGCCTTTGAGAAAAGCTTAGAGCTTGCAGGGCTGCAGCTTAAAGACCAAGAAGCTGAAGAAATCTGCAAAATTTTAAAAGACCATCCAGAGCTTCCCGCGCTTTACTCTCAAACGCTCCATTATCTAGGTATTATCCATTTTCACGCGCGAGAATGGGAGCAAGCTGAAAGGTATTTTAATAAAGCCATTGACATTCAAAAAGAAGTGGCGAAAAACGCTGATGTCTATATAAACCCAAATCCTGTAGACCTTTTAATTTTCCAAAGGCAAGGGCCAGGTTGGCTTCTTTTAGAAGGGAATAAAGACGATTTGTTAAAAGCAGAAAAGCTTTATTTAGATTTATTTCAAGAAAAAAGATTTGCACCGCTAGGAAAAGAGCAAGACATAACTAACGAAAGGTATTGCAATCTTCAATTAGGTAGAGTTTATCTTAAACTAGCACAGGCAGCTTCTAAAGAAGATGAAGCCGTAATGTATTATCAAAAAGCTTTAGAAAGGCTTGAAAAAGGTGGGCTTGAACAGGGCACATCTTTCCAAGGAGCCATTCGAATGAGGGAATCGGGGCACAGAAAGGCGGGAGAAATTTATCTGGTATTAGGGGAGCTTTTCTTAGATAAAAATTGTCCTTTTAAAGATTTGGAAAAAGCAAAAAACTGTTTTAAAAAAGCCGTAGAGCTGTCTGAGGCCGATTTAAGAATTTGTGCTAAATCTAACTACTATCTTACTAAGCTTTATTGGGAAAAAGGCCGTTTGGATAAAGCTTTTAAAGCTAACACACGTTCTATTCAATTATATAACCAAGTAGGAGGCAAAGGGCTAACCAAGCTCCCAATCCCTGCGCTTAGCGAAGCAGAAAAAATAAAAGAAACTTTGATAGCCGAGATTAAAGGAGCTTTTAGAAACGATGCTGCCTTAATTGGTTAAGAACGATGGACTCTTATATTTAAAATAAATTGTTTAAGGATTTTTAACAAAGTAAAGAGAGGGATGGGCTCCAAGCTGCCATCGTCCGTCAAGTACCCTAGCCATTTGTATATCATATGGCTAAGCCGGAGTTGTTTATCGGAAAGAAGGCATCGCGCGGTGATGGTATCATAAAAAAGTACCATCACCCTTCTGATTGCAAGAGCAGCAAGGGATATAAGCCAAGCCTTGTAAAGTAGTGGGAATATATGGAGGTGTCTTTAAAAGATAATTAAAGCATCCTTTGATGCATCCTTAATCAAAAACTTAAATTTTAACCTATCTAATAAATAGAGGTTTTTCTACTTGTATCTTGTATGTTGATAGGCAAAAAAAGGCGCTTTGGCTCCTTTTGAAAAAAGTTAAAAGGTAGGAGAAAAAAATTAATCTCTAAGTCCATAAACTTAAAAATAATGAGTTAATAGTAAAAGCGAGAGATGACTTTAAAGGAAACAAACTTACAAGCTTGAGCTTTCATTTTGAAAAGGTTAGGAGAAATTTTGGCTTAAATTTTTACTCCTTCCTATCTTGAAAAAAATTTTAAGCAAGCAATGAAAAGTCATTTTTTATAAGTTTATTTTATGCTACTTTCTATACATATAATTTTTTATCTTTTAATTTTCTAATCGCTTGCAGGACTGTATGTTATCTACGGTTATTGTAGAAGACTTTCTTTTTGCTCAGCATCTCACAGGGCCTAGTCACCCTGAATCTCCTTTTAGGTTTAAAGTAAGTAGATATGCTTTACAAAATCAAGGTCTATTAAAAAGAGGTGGTATTCTGCGGCCTCGCTTAGCAAAAGAAAGTGAACTTTTGCTGTGCCATACCCCTTGCTATCTACAGGAAGTGCAAGATAATGTTCAGCAATGTATCTATAGCGGCCTTAAAGATGGCTCTTTTCAACTATCTACAGGAGATGTGCAAATGTGTCCTGCATCTGAAAAGATTGCACGCTATGCGGTGGGCGCTGTATTAAATGCTGTAGATAGCGTTATGCTTGCCCAGGCACGTAATGCTTTTTGTCTTGTACGCCCGCCAGGACATCATGCCTGTATGGATAAGGGCATGGGCTTTTGCCTATATAACAATGTTGCCATCGGCGCGCGATATGCTTGCCAGAGATACGGGTTGAGAAAAGTTTTAATT
>NZ_JRXI01000049.1:0-16142 GCF_000813645.1 Neochlamydia sp. TUME1
TTAATTATAGATTGGGACGTTCATCATGGCAACGGTATACAAGATATTTTCTATGAAGATCCTGCAGTTTTTTACTTTAGCACCCACAATAAAAGAATCTATCCAGGTACAGGCTCAAGCCAGGAAAAAGGAAGAGGGGCAGGTAAAGGATCCAATCTTAACTTTCCTATCGAACCTTACGAGAATCCTAGGAAAAAAATTAAAGAAATTTTTAGTGGCCAGCTTATGGAAAGCATGAAAAGCTTTCAACCAGAGTTTATTTTTATTGCGGCAGGTTTTCATGCCCATGCGCAGGATCCTATAGGAGGCTTTAATTTGACTACTCATGATTTTGTAGATTTGACGCGAAACGTTAAAGGTTTGGCTGAAAAGTATTGTAAAGGCCGCTTAGTATCAGTATTGGAAGGTGGCTATAACTTAGAAGTTTTAAAAGAAATCATTCCAGCGCATGTTCAAGGTTTACTGTCCCCTTAAAAACTAGCTTTGCAGGCCCTATCATACGCACCTTGGTAAAGCAACCCTTATTATATTCGAAATCAATTCTAAGAAAGTCTTCCGATCGGACTTTCACAGTTAAGGGACCTTTTAATTCATAAAGCTTGGCAGCTGCTAATGCTGCTGCGGTAGCTCCCGTTCCACAGGCAAGTGTTTCTTGCTCCACCCCACGTTCATAGGTTCTAACATGAAGGATGCCCTGGTCATCTATTTGTACAAAGTTTACATTAGCTCCGCGGGGAGCAAAGAGAGGATGAAAGCGTAGGGTGCGCCCACATTCATTAAGATCTAAGAGATCGAGTTTCTCTGTAAAGATTACAGCGTGAGGCACGCCCGTATCCAAATAATGAATTGTCCAAGGAAAAAGATTAAGAGACCATCGTATTTCAGAAGGGCTTCCCATTTGTACCGCTACATCCTCATCCTCAGAACTAACCTTCAAAGTACTAAATAAGGTTTCAATATTTAGCCACTCCTCTTGAATGCCACACTCTTGGATAAACTTGAATAGGCAGCGGATACCATTTCCGCACATTTCGGCTTCACTACCATCGGCATTGAAAATGCGCATTTTGTAATGAGCTTTTTGCGATGTTTCTAAAAGAATAACCCCATCTGCCCCAATTCCTTTTTGCCGAGCGCACAATTTTTGGATAAGGTTAGGCGTTAAAGCAGAAAGTTTAGAAGTTCGATTATCAAAAAGGATGAAATCATTTCCACATCCTGAGTATTTTGAAAAAGTAAATAGCATGAATAAATTTAATAGAAAATTTAAAAGAAAATCACCGATCAGCAGAAAAAATGAAATTAAAAAAGTAATCGTTCTTAATGCTTATCAGGAATTTTCTTTTATTTTTACATCTCTAGATCGTCTATAGAATGAACAATGCCATCTAGCAAGCCAAATTCTAGGGCTTCTTGAGGGCTTAACCAGTTATCGCGATCCATCGCTTTTTGAATGGTTTCATAGTCTTTACCTGTCTGATGCATGTAAAGTCTTATCAGAGCTTCATGCGTCTTAAGCATTTCTTTTGCCTGAATCTCTAAATCAGTCGCTTGGCCTTTAATCACGCCTCCAATCAGAGGCTGGTGAATCATAATCCTTGACTGAGGGGTAGCAAAGCGTCGTTTCGGAGCTGCTGAAAGGCTTAATACTGAGCCCATAGAGGCTGCTAAGCCGCACACTAAAGTCGTAACAGGAGATTTCATCAGTTGAATTTGATCCCAAATAGCAAATCCTGAGTCGACAGAACCACCGGGGCTATTGATTACAAATAAAATAGGTTTTCCCGGAGCCGTAAGTTCCAAATACCAAAGCTTACGAATAATGCTTTCGGCTGAATTGCTGTCAACCGCATCACTTAGAAAAATGCGGCGGGATTCAAGGATTACGCTATCTATACGATCTTCGAGCCTAATAAAAGGTATACTGCTATAGTTATCTTTTTCTTTATCTGCTTTAGCCATGGATGTCTTCTCCGAAGATTAAATTAAGCCTCATTATCCTTATTTTAGTCTGCAAAATCAAGCATCATTTACAATGATTTCAGGATAAAGAGGATAGCGCTTTAAAAGTTCTGCTACACGGCTTCTGGATTTTTCTAAAATTACAGGCTCTACAATTGCTTGTGCTTTACTAGGTTGCCCGGTTTTATTATTAATAATCGGCGTAGTATGAGTAAGGATATCAGCAGAGATATCTGCGATTTCAGCCATTTCCTCAACACCTAATCCTAACGTTGTGACTGCTGCTGCTCCCATGCGGACCCCCGAAGTGTACCAGGGTCCATTTTTGTCAAAAGGTATGGCATTACGATTGACAGTCAACATAGCTTGGCGTAATGCCGTCTCAGCATGTCTGCCGGTTAACCCATAGTGAGTTAAGTCTAAAATTAGCAAATGATTTTCTGTGCCTCCTGTCACTAACCGAATTCCTCTTTTGCGGAATTGAGCGGCAAGAGCTTGCGTGTTATCCACAATTTTTTGTGCATAGTCGCAGAATGCCTTGCTATTAGCCTCTTTAAAAGCAATAGCCTTTGCAGCTATCACATGAGGCAAAGGACCTCCAAGAACAAGGGGGCATCCTTTATTGACAATGTCAATATATTCTTTAGTACAGAGGATAATGCCGCCACGTGGCCCCCTCAGGGTCTTGTGGGTGGTAGAAGTGACTATATGGGCATAAGGAATAGGGTTAAACTCACCGGTAAATACTTTCCCAGCCACCAATCCGGCAAAATGAGCCATATCAACCATTAACACGGCCCCCACGCTATCTGCAATTTCACGCATTTTAGCAAAGTTAAGTTTGCGAGGATAAGCTGAATAACCTGCTAAAAGAATAGTAGGTTTCTCTTGTTTAGCCATGTTTGCAAGCTGTGAGTAATCTAAAAGTTCAGTAGAGGGATCTACATCATAAAGCACAGCTTTCATCATTTTACTGGATATGTTATGCCGGTAGCCATGCGTTAAATGCCCACCAGAGTTTAAAGACATTCCCATGACTTTTTGATTAAGCATCAGTTGGCGAATATTTTCATATTCGTCGGGAGTTAATTCATCGAGATTTTTTTTACCTAGCTTTTCAATGGCAGGATTTTGCACGCGTTGCACAAGAATAGACCAAAAAGCAACTAAATTAGCATCTGCTCCAGAGTGAGGTTGGACATAAGCCTCTTCACAACCAAAAATGGACTTAAGTTCTTTGGTGGCTATATCCTCAACTGTATCGACGTTTTCGCAGCCTGCATAAAAACGATGATGGGCAAATCCTTCGGCATACTTATCTGTCAGAAGGTTTCCCATAGCTAGTTGAACAGCTAGGGAAGAAAAATTTTCTGAAGCAATAAGTTTAAGATATGAGCGTTGATCCTTAAGTTCCTGCAAGATGCTCGCACTGATTTGAGGAGCCGTGTTTTCAATATAGTCTAAAGCTGCTAAGTAGGCGATAGTAGCTTTATTACGTTCTTTATTGGCGCTTTTTGCAAAATAATTGTCTAGTAGTGTCATAAGCAAACTCCTCATTAAGGATCATAAGACGAACCAATTTATCCTAAATATGCAAATTTGTAAATGAGATTACTTTTAAGGCTAAGAAATAAGAAAGAAGAGTTTTTGTCGATTGAAGAATATAGCTAAGTTTTATTGAATAAATTAAAAAAAGTATAATTTAAGAATAGATAAATGGCTAAGGATAAGAGTGTGAATAGCGAATTGAGTTTTTTTTATCTAAGAATGAGAAAGGAAAAACAATTGAGAAACCTCTGAAAATAATCCACTTAAGTCATTCTAAGATAATTGAGAGAGGAGAGTAAAAAATAATTTAGATTAATTAAGTAAAGCTTTTTGCTTTTTTATAAAAATTCTTTTAACTTCCCCATTTTTTCTAGGCAGCGTTTTTTACAAGATAAGTTCATTTAGAAATAAACTTTTTCAGACTTTTTTCTTGAGAATTATCTTTGAAGGAACTATGCTTTATAGCAAAATAGCAAAGACCTGATTAAGGCCACCTTTATAACGCGTAGGAAAAAGCATGCAAGAAGCTCTTAACATAATTTTAGAAATACAAGAATTTGATATGCAGCTTATTCAATTAATGAGGCTCAAAAAAGAGCGTCAAGATGAATTGCATAATATTAATTCTGTTAAATCGGACTTGCAGCATCAATCTCTTGTAAAAGAATCGGAAATAGCAGAATTAAAAAAGCATATACGTCTTGTGGAAGGTGAGCATCATGACATTGTCGCTAAACTAAAGAAACTTGAAGCGCAACAGAATCATGTAAAAAAGGTAGAAGAGTTTAATGCTTTAAGCCAAGAGATGTCAGCAGTAGATCGAGAACGTATTGCTAAAGAATTGCGATTAAGTGACCTTTATGACAAGTTAGCTATAGAAGAAGACCATCTGAAAAACCTTACTCAAAGTCTTGAATCAACTAGCGAAAGTAGTAAAGCTCTTGAAGCTGAAATTATGGAAAGTATTCGTGAAATTAATGCTGAGGGAAGACAACTCAAGCAAAAACGTGATGAGCTTGTTCTTAAGGCTGATCCTGAAACGTTTCGCATCTACGAAAGGTTACTGCGTAATAAAAAAGACCGCGTGGTTGTTCCTATTGAAAACCGTTGCTGTAGTGGATGCCACATTATGCTAACAGCTCAAGATGAAAACTTAGTACGAAAAGGTGAGCGTTTAGTCTTCTGTGAACATTGCGCACGTATTCATTATTGGCAAGAAAGTGAAGCACTTGAAGGTACAAGTGTGGCTACAAAGACGCGCCGTCGCCGTTCTACAAAAATAAAAAGTTAAATTTAACCTAAGTATTTACTTAGCATTAAAGCCTTAATTTTTTAAGTAAACCTTGCTGTTAAGCGTTTAAGTTTTACTTGTCCTTTAGGAAATATCTACCTAAATCACTTCAAGTGGATAAAAGCATGTCTGGGAAGAGAGGCAATCGCTCTTGTTTTTTAAGTAAGGGAGGAAAGTCTGGACTTCATAGGAGAGGATACCAGCGAAAAGCTGGGGGCCGTAAGGCTACGGAAAGTGTAACAGAAAATATACCGCTGTTTAACTTTTGTTAAATAGACAGGGTGAAATGCTAACTTTAAGAGGAAGCTCTACTTGAGGAGACTCAAGAGATGACAAACCCTATCCGAAGCAAGACCGAATTAAAGCTATATAGTTCTCCGCTATGCTTTATAAGGGTCGCTTGAGCATGTTAGTGATAATGTGCCTAGATGAATGATTGCCCAACGGTCGTAAGATCGTGAGACAGAATCCGGCTTAAAATCTTCCCAGACTTTTATTTTTCCTTCTTTATTTTCAACCATTTTAAAGAAACTACGTCTGCATAACCGAAAAAGAAATTAATCTTTTTCTAAGCTAAATCTTTCCTTCAAAACAAGCTTTTTTATTAGGTATACGATTTCATAAAGTGTTGCTTAAGAAGCGTATTAGATTTTCTTTAGCTGCCTTTCCTACCTAAAAGCATAGTTTTTGCTGTTTGTATAAAGAGCTGCTTATAAGCATATTTTTAATATTTTATAGTAAATTGGTGGGGTAACTCTTGCAAGGCGAGATAAAAAAGGCCTATCGAAAAGTTTTTTACCTACAGCTAGGATGCATTTTTAAGTTTATCCTACCGATAAAATAGAAATGATAGTGAATATTGGTATTCTCACACGGGGGTATTATTGTAAATCCTAATACTTTCAAAAAATTCCCGGCGTACAACTTCGTTATTTTGAAAATTACCTCGTAAAATATTAGTGACCGTGTGGCTATGTTCATTTTCAATGCCGCGAGCAATGACACAGTAGTGCTCGGCAATAATCGAAATAGCTACATTCTCAGTCTCAAGTAAATGAGCAAGAGAATCTACGATCTGCGCAGCTAATCTTTCTTGCACCTGAGGTCGCTTAGCAAAAAAACGCACAATGCGGGGGATTTTTGATAAACCGATCAATTTTTTGTGAGGGATGTAAGCGACATAAGCATAGCCGCGCATAGGAACAAAGTGGTGTTCACAAAAGCTAGTAAAATTGACTTTTACTAGGATAATATTAGCGTTTTCACTCTTAGAAGGTTTATATTTGTTCTCAAAAAAGCTCACTTCAGGAAAATTATCATCTTTTAGCCCAGAAAAGATTTCCTTGACATACATACGGGCAATACGTTGTGGAGTATCTTGCAGGGAATCATCAGATAAATCGAGCCCTAATATTTGTAGAATTTCGGTATATTTTTCGGCGATCAGTTTAATTTTTTCCTCATCTGTCTTATCATCTATACTCTCTAAAATAGGAGATGGATAGCAAGTGCGGATGTGTAAGGGTGCGCTTGCTCGTAGGGAAAGTTGTTTTTTAGGTGCTTTTTTGGCCATGATCTTCCTTCTTTTGCCTATAAATTTCGCTAGCAGTTATGGCAAAGGCATTTGCAACATTTAATGAATTCTTACGGCCTCTAAGGGGGATTTCAATAAGATGATCTGCTACTCTTAAGACTTCATCCGAGCAACCATATTCTTCATTGCCTAAGGCTAAGGTAAAGACCTCAGGAAAAATAAAGTTATATAAAGATGTAGCTTGGGGGCTTGTCTCCATCACAATCAAGGGTCGAGGCAAATCAGTTACTTTACAGCTAGGGTGGCATTCTATCCATTGAAAGGTTCCCATAGAAGCATTTTGCACCTGTAGATTGTTTATATAGGGAGTATGCTCAGAGAAATAGATGGCTCCTAAGGCAAAAGCTTCAGTGGTTCGAATGATACTCCCAACATTATGAGCTGATCTTAAAGAATCTAAATAGATAGAGATAGGCCATATTTTCTCTCCTTGCGCTCGATCTCCTTGCCGGATAGATGGCAATAAATGATGCTCTCGAACTTTTCGATTAGCTAACTTAAGATGGTAATGATAACGATTGGCAATCTCCTTAGCATCCGAGGAAAGTTTATCTTCCCTCTGCATCCATTCTTGTAGCTCATGATAATGAGCTAACATCCCTTCTATGGGTTGAAAAGCAATTTTATCTTTGTAAATGGCTAATAAAAGCTCTGCACATTTTTTATGTTGTTTTTCCATAGAAAATGATAAGAACTTTCTTTTAGTAAACATTTGGCCTTGATGAATCTTAAGCTTTTTGTTTCTCTGCTTTGACAGCTAAATATTCATCTAAATTCCCGTCAAATACTTGGATACCATTTTCTTCAAAAGCAATAATTTTGTTAGCTACTTGAGAGATCAGATCACGATCATGGCTTACGACTACTACTGTGCCTTTATACTCATTTAATCCCCACGCTAATGCAGAGACAGCCTCTAGGTCGAGATGATTATTAGGCTCATCCAACAAAAGAACGTTATGCTCGGCTAACATCATACCTGCAATAATCAAGCGTGCTGTCTCGCCACCAGAAAGACTAGTTACCGGCTTAAAAGCATCGTCTCCGCCGAAAAGCATTTTGCCCATTACACTACGGATATCTTGATCGTAAATACCAGGGCGCCTTTCTTTAAGCCATTCAAATGACGTTTGTTTAACGTTTTTGTCTACCGCTTCCATATGATTTTGGGGAAAATAGCAGATTTGTACTTGATGGCCGTGTTCTATATTTCCTTTATCAGGAGATAAAGCTCGTGCTAGCATTCTAATAAGAGTAGTCTTTCCGCGGCCATTATTACCGATAATACCAATTTTATCTTCCCTGGCAATTTCTAAAGAGAAATTTGTAACAACCGCCGGTCCATCATAAGCTTTTTGTACATTCTCTACTTTTAATACAATTTTTCCTGGCTGCTTTTCTGTAGGTATAAAACGGATGTAAGGGCGTTGAATATTTGTTTTCTTTAGCTCTTGAGGCTGTAAACGAGAAATTTCACGTTGGCGTGATTGCACTTGGCTTGCGCGTGTTCCGGCGCCAAATTTAGAAACAAATTCGCGTAGTTGGGCAATCTTTTTTTCTTTAGATTTGGCATCTGCTTCCGCACGATCGCGTACTGCACTTTTAGCAGCAATCATATCATCATAGTTGCCAGGATAAAGGATGATAGTCTCATAATCGATATCTGCTATATGGGTAGTTACCGAATTTAAGAAGTGGCGATCATGGCTGATCACAATAAGCACGCCTTTATAACCATGTAAAAAGTTTTCCAACCACCCAATAGATTCTAAATCGAGGTGGTTAGTAGGTTCATCCAGCAGCAAAGCTTGAGGGTCTCCAAATAAAGCTTGGCATAGCAGCACTCTAAATTGATGATCTAAGGGAATTTCATGCATTTTAAGATAAAAAAATTCTTCCGAAATTCCCATACCCGCTAATAGAATTTCCGCATTAGATTCAGCAGAATAACCATCTTCTTCGGCGATAATTCCCTCTATTTCTCCTAGACGCATGCCTACATCATCTGTCATTTCTACTTCATAAAGAGCGTCACGTTCATTAAAGGCATCCCATAGACGTTTATTACCCATGATTACGACATCGACCACTTTAATATCGCTATAGGCTTCAATATTTTGCTTTAGAATCCCTACTCGGTCAGGCAGAGTAATACTTCCACTCGTGGCCTCTTCAACGCCCATAATGATTTTAAGTAAGGTGGTTTTTCCTGCTCCGTTAGGCCCTGTTAAGCCATAACGATTTCCCGCATTAAAAGTCATAATAACTTCTTCAAATAGGACGCGGCTACCAAAGCTTTTAGATATTTTATTTAAAGTCAGCATAAGATAATAAATTTTAGATTTTTTTCTTATTATACTACCTGGAATACAGATAACTCGCAACTAAAATTCAGGATTAACTCTAACCTCTTTTAGACCGCTTAGAATCCTTTAGAAGCATAGAAAAGCTTTGCTTCTGAAAAATAGCTTAAAATAAAATTTTGCATAAAATCCATGATGTAAGATTAATAGATGAAACTATAAAATTTTTTAGAAAAATTATTAATCAAACTGTAAAAAAATTGGATTCTATGCTCTGGCTTATGAAGCGTTAGCACGGGGATGAGATTGATGGTAAACTTTTTTCTTGAGCTTAGGTGACACTTGGGTATAAATAGTGGTCGTAGATAAAGAGGTATGGCCTAATAAAACTTGAATGGTTTTTAGATCCATGCCATTCTCTAACCAATGCGTAGCAATCGTGTGACGGATCGTGTGAGGCGTAATTTTGCCAGCTAAGCCACTATTTTTTATATAATTATCAAATGTTCGATCGATTGAGCGCGTGGTAAGCCGAGTGCCTAGCTTATTCAAAAAGATTGCCTGGGAGTCTACTTGTTCTCTATGTCCATCCGTACAAGCATGGCGTTCGGGGTGCTCGAGATATTTTTGAATCCATTGAGCAGCATTTTTAGTAATAGGGATCACTCTTTCTTTTTTTCCTTTACCTTTAAGGCGTACAAGCAAGTTTTGATAATCAAAATCGCGACGATTAAGAGAAGCTAGCTCGCTGACGCGTAAGCCGGAGCTATAGAATAGCTCCATAATCACGCGATCACGAAAACCTAAGAAAGTAGAGAGGTCTGGTGCTGCAAAGATTTTTAAAACTTGATCGTAGGAAAGAGAGGTGGGAAGCTTTTTCTCTATTTTCGGCGTATCTAGCTCTTCCGTAGGATTAATGCTTATAAATTTATGGGAAAAAGCATACTTAAAGAAGGCACGAATTGAGGAAAGCCGTCTAACAATCGTCTTTTTATTGATACCGTTTTGGGTAAGGGTGGCTAAAAATCCACGAATGGTTTTGCGGTCGATCATGGACAGAGGGATAAGGGCATCATAGGCAGTAGAATATTTATCTACCATGTTATGATGAATTTTAGGTGCTACTTCTTGAGAGGCTTTAGGAGGTAAATGGTAAGTTTCAATATAAATTTTAAAGGCATTTAGATCGATGGCATAATTGCGGACAGTATGCTCCGAGGCATTTCTGATGGTTTTAAGATGTTTTAAAAACTTTTGGGCAGTAGAGATGAACATACATTTTTTTCTTAAAGATTTTTAGGAAAAGGAAATGTTAATAAATCATCAGCAATATAAGTTTGAGGGAAAACCGCTCGAGCTTCTTCTTCAAAAGGCCTTAAGTTTTGGTAGCGTGCGGAAAAATGAGTCAGTATAAGTTGCTTTACACCTGCTTCTTTAGCAATAGTGGCAGCTTGCTTGGCAGTTAGGTGAAAATGCTTACGTGCTAGTTCCTGATGCTCTTCCAGGTAGGTGCTTTCACAGATTAAAACCTTAGCATGGCGAGCGATATCGATGGCGTTTTGACAGTAGCGGGTATCAATAACTACTGCAAGGCTGTCGCCTTTCCTAATATGGCTGACCTGATCTAAAGTCACCGTTTTTCCATCTAAGACTAGAAAACCTTTTTGCTCAAGTTCACGCACTAAAGGCCCTTTAACGCCCAAAGCTTGCAAATTATTGCGGTCATACTTGCGGGTGTCAGGTTCTGTAATTCTCCATCCCAAGTTCTCTACACCATGATCCAATTCCACGGCCTCAATGCGAAATTTACCATCATCATGAACTAGCCCGCCTTTAGAGACAGGATGTTCGACCACATGGATAAGTTCATGATAAATGGTTCCATAGCGCAAACGATCAAAAAAGCGTTTACCACTTGCCGGATAATAGCAGTGAATGGGATGAGTAACCTTATCAAGATTAAGGCGCATCAAAACAGAACCTAGTCCCAGGCAGTGATCTCCATGAAAATGGGAGACAAAAATGCGTGTCACCACTGTAGGAGCTACATTAGCGAAGATAAATTGTCTCTGCGTGCCTTCTCCTGGATCAAACAATAGCCCTTCATCATTCCAACGCACTAAATAAGCACCATGATTGCGCATGCGGGTTGGTTGCTGACTTGAGCAGCCTAAAATGATGATGTCTCGTACGGTCATAAACTAAAAAAATTAACGGTTTTTGTAAGCAAAAAAGTCCAGGCTGCCTAACAGAAGGCCAACAATAGCTCCTGATAAGTGAGCTGTATTCGCTATACCGGGGGAAAAGGGTGATTTTGTATAAATTTCCATCAAAAATGATACCAGTTGAATGCCAAACATCGCAATAATAAATACCATAATAAATGTAAAAGTTGAGGTCTGCAATTGATATCCTTCCCAAGCGGCCTTCTTCTGGCGCCTCCATACAAAGGTGAGCATGGCACAGAGCACCCCAGAAAATCCTAAAAAATTAGGGCCTCCCATCAAATATTGTAGGGTATTTGTAAAGATGCCTGCGAGAAGGATAAATAAGATGTAACGGCTAGGACGCAGGCGCTCTTCCATTTGTTTACCTAAAACGAGGAGCCATATCATGTTAAAAAATAGATGAAAAATATCATCATGGAGCAAAATAGGGGTTAATAAGCGCCAAATTTGCCCTTCACGAATTTTCTCGAATAAAGGAGGATTAGACTCCCCGAAAGCCTTCCCAGTGAAAAAACGATTACTCAGCTTAGCATACAGCCCTTTCCAGTAGGGAGTATGATTAAAGGTGTTAAGGAGTATCTGCTCCTGAAAGGTCATCTCCGTAGGATCTTGAAGACTTTCGATCCCATACGCACTAATGATTTTATCCATTATCGTGTAAGCGTAAGGGTAATCATACATCAATGCTTTATGGATAGGGGAGTTTAATAGCACGCTGCTGGGTAGTTTATTAGTGATATGATTAAGTGAAGGGGTGGTGAAGGTAGAAAGAAAAAGCAGAAGAGTGCAAAGAATTAATAGAGTGGTAGTAATTGTTCCCCAGCCATTGGTTTTAGCATATTGCAGCTTTTTTTGGCGTATCATTTTTAAGGGAGCTTCTTTAATTTTTTCTTTCAAAGGTTCTTTTAGCCAACTTTTTGAGGCAGGAGCCACCGCCATAGCAGCCTGAGGATTATTTACAAAAACTTGCACTTTTTCTAAGGCTTTTTCTAGGTCTTCCTCTTCAATGACCCATAGTTTATAAATCATATCGCCATAATTTTGGCTACCCCAATCGGTATTCTTCTCAATCTCTAGTTGATGTTTAATGCCGTAGCATTCAAGGAAAGCAGAAAGGTCTTGTGCCTGCTTTTGATTTTTAAATGTTCCTATCAAACGCATGATCGAATCTCCTAAGATGGTAACGAAGAAATTTTCTTTAATATTTGTGAGGTAGATAGGCCAGGAATCAAATTCACTAGGTGCAGACGCCCTCCGCTCGCGCGAACCGTCTCTGCTTCAAGGCAATTTTCTCCATATTCTGATCCATTGACATGCACATCGGGTTTAATAATTTTAAGCAACTCAATAGGATTGGTTTCTTCAAACCAGGTCACATAATCGATAAAGCTAAGGGCACTCATCATTTGTAAACGAAATTCTAAAGGAATAATAGGACGCCAAGGGCTTTTATACTGTTTGATCGATTGATCACTATTAAGAGCTACAATAAGAATATCTGCCTGTTGAGAAGCTTCGAATAAAATTTGTAAATGTCCAGCATGTAGCAAATCGAAGGATCCATTAACCGTGGCAATCTTTTGGCCCTGCTCACGTAGTTCTTCAATTTTTTGAGCCAAGTTAAGAGGGGTTATATATTTCTTTAAGCATTCTATAGACCATGTTTTAGACATATAAGCACCTTATTCAAAAGTAAGGGTTATTTTAACAAGCTCGGCTAATTACTAGGTATGGAAATATGCAGATTTATGGTCTGTGAATTTTTTTGTAAAGCGATATAAAAATTCAAAAAATTTACTTAAATAAGTTAATTATAATTTTTTGCTTATTTAACACAAAAATTAATTCAAAAAGTGTTTTTTCAAATGATTTATTTGAAATGGCTCTTTTTCAACGATTTTGGTTAAAAGAGGAGATTAAATAGGGATTAAAAGATTAGCACATAGGTCTCTTTTCTTTCCCTTGTTTTTTTATTGCTTACTACTGTGGAAAAAGGTCTTCATTAATCTTCACACAGATTTTTATGTAGGGTTAGAAATTTTTTTATGCTATGGATGGTAAATAAAACTTAAAAAAAAGCTGGCGATAACATGCGTATGCCGTTAGGGACACCGCTTCATTTGATGAAATATAGCAAGCTCGAAAAAGAAGAAGAGCTTATTGAACAGTTATCTAGGCATTCTGCGGATTTAGTCTCTTTTTTCCTCGTTGCTTGCAATGATGAACTATGGATTGAGTCCTATCCTAACTCAATGAAAGCCTTTTTCAAATGGCTTACTGATGCTCATATTCATACTAATCTTCCTTATCATTTCTTTCATCAGGTTATACCTCCTACTTATCAACACATGGAATTTCTAAAAGCTTTTATTCCGTTAGATTTAACGATTAAAAGTGGTGAGCAAGAATATCTTTTTAATAGCTTACTATTAAGCCATCATAGCTACTATTTTAGACGGCGTATTATGAAGGAGTGTCCTAATGCAGAAAGGCGTATTCTTAAGATTGATGGCATTCTTCCTCAAACGATGGAGGTGATTGAAAAGTTTGTTCTTAAAAACATAGCGGAAGATGTATGGAAAAAGCCGCTTGAGGAGCTTTGGGCTCTTCTCAAAGATTTAGAAATTTTGGGCTTTGCAGCCTTAAGGGAAGCCTGCGAAAGGGTTTTACATCGATACATAAATAGGAATAACGTAGTAGAGATATTGATTAAAGCCCATCATCAATCCTTACTCCTCTTAAAAAATGGCTGCATAGAGTTTATCAATCAGCTAGATTGGGGTATGCGTTTCCTGGTGACCTTGATAAACCATCTTTCGATAGAATTCTTAAATTACAACGCAATCGCTTTGGAAGTATTCAATATCCTCTCTCCTTATATTACCCATCTAACTTTTTCTGGCGCAATGACTGCTAGTCCTTATTTTAAAATGATTACCAATCGTACCCCACATTTAATAGGATTAGATTTAAGTGAGTCTACTATTTTCTCCGATTATCTAGTCGATCTTCCACCTACATTACAAGAGTTGTGTTTATCGCACTGCCCATGGGTAAATGCTGAAGCTTTAAATACCTTAGCAAATACCTGCCCACATCTGTTGAGATTAGATCTAAGCAGTAATGAGCATTTAAACTATGGGATATGGCCTCATCTACAACATCTCAAACAACTAAAGATTCTTGATATCTCACGTTGCTTACAAATTAACGATAATGATTTAAAAATGATTATTCAGGCCTGTCCCTATCTTATAGAATTAAGCCTTGCTAATTGTCAAAAAATCAATGGCGAGGCTTTTTTTCACCTAGGTAGGTTGTTACCCAATATATCTGCCTTAAATTTTTCACGTACCTTGCTTATAGACGCTGCTTTAATTGATATTATGATGCATTGTAAAAATCTATATTTTCTAGATATTTCAAGATGTGAATCCCTTTCTGAAAAGGGAGTTTTAGAGGGGATTAAAAGTTGTCCAAGTTTAAAAAAAATACTTCTGAAGCATTCACCCATTAGCAAGAATGGAATTGAGCAAATTAGGAAAACTTTTCCTTATCTAGAATTAGAAACTGAGTAGGTTTATCTTTCCCTAATAACTATTAATGCTAGCATATAAAAGCCGCTTTAGTAGACGTTAAAGAGTGCTTAATAATAAGAGCGGCTATAGAGCCCTGTAACAGGCCTTCCCTTTTTTTAAAGAGAGAATTATTTTAAGCTTTTTTTACATATCCTTATTTGCTCTTCTAAATTCTTCTATCGTTGAATTTGAATACTTAATCAAGGCTTCCTATTATCTCACTCTAAACAAATTTTAATCGTAAAATTTTTTAGCACCTCCTTGTGAAATTGTTTTTAGCTTATTGACTAGCATTGTCACTATAGGGTGATTTTCATTAAAGAGTTTAAGAGCAATCTCAAGCGTTTTCTTGAAATACTTAGCGGCCTTTTCCAAGTTTCCTTGATCTTGGTAGATTTGTCCCAAGTTATTGTAATCTCTTACCACCGTGTGATGATTTTCACCAAAAAGCTTAAGGTCAATGGCAAGCGCTTTGTTAATATACACTGCGGCTTTGTCTAAATTACCTTGCTTTTTGTAGATTAGTCCTAGGTTGTTGTAATTGGTTGCCACGGTGGAATGATGTTCACCAAACAGCCTAAGGTCAATGGCAAGCGCTTTGTTAATATACTCTTCCGCCTGGCCTAAATTGCCTTGATCATGGTAGATTGCTCCTAGGTTGCTGTAGTCGATTGCCATTGCGGGGTGATTTTCGCCAAAAACTTAAAGTCAATGGCAAGTGCTTCGTTAATATACACTGCGGCTTTGTCTAAATTACCTTGCTTTTTGTAGATTAGTCCTAGGTTGTTGTAATGGGTTGCCACGGTGGAATGATGTTCACCAAACAGCCTAAGGTCAATGGCAAGCGCTTTGTTAATATACTTTGCCGCCTTTTCCAAGTTTCCTTGATCTTGGTAGATTTGTCCCAAATTATTGTAATCTCTTACCACCGTGTGATGATTTTCACCAAAAAGCTTAAGGTTAATGACTAGCGCTCTGTTTATATACTCTGCCGCCTTGTCTAAATTACCTTGTTCTTTGTAGATTAGTCCTAGGCTGCTATAATTGCTTGCCACATCGGGGTAACTTTCACCAAAAAGCTTAAGGTTAATGGCAAGCGCTTTGCTGCTACACTCTTCCGCCTGGCCTAAATAGCCTTGGTTTTTGTAGATTAGTCCTAGGTTATTGTAACCAAATGCCACACTAGAATGATATTCACCAAAAAGCTTAAGGTTAATGGCAAGTGCTTTGCTGCTACACTCTTCCGCCTGGCTTAAATTGCCTTGGTCTTGGTAGATTAGTCCTAGGTTATTGTAACAAATTGCCACCTCGAGATGATATTCACCAAAAAGCTTAAGATTGATGGCAAGCACTTTGTTAATATACTCTGCCGCTTTGTCTAAATAACTTTGCTTTTTGTAGATTTTTCCTAGATTGTTGTAAATGTTTGCCACAGTGAGATGATCTTCACCAAAAAGCTTAAGGTTAATGGCAAGCGCTTTAGTGCTATACTCTTCCGCCTTGCCTAAATTACCTTGTTCTTTGTAAATTCCTCCTAGGTTGTTGTAATCGATTGCCACACTGGGATGATCTTCACCAGAAAGCTTAAGGTCAATGACAAGCGCTTTAGTGCTATACTCTTCCGCCTTATCTAAATGG
>NZ_JRXI01000050.1:0-2269 GCF_000813645.1 Neochlamydia sp. TUME1
CTTTAGTGCTATACTCTTCCGCCTTACCTAAATGGCCTTGTCTCTGATAGATTTGTCCTAGGTTGTTGTAACGAATTGCCACATCGGGATGATCTTCACCAAAAAGCTTAAGGTCAATGGCAAGCGCTTTAGTGCTATACTCTACCGCCTTTTCTAAATTACCTTGCTTTTTGTAGACCATTCCCAGGTTGTTGTAACAAGTTGCCACTACGCAATGGTATTCACCAAAACGTCTAAGATCAATAGCAAGCGCTTTGTTGCTATACTCTACAGCCTTGCCTAAATTGCCTTGCTCGTGGTAAATTGCTCCTAGGTTGTTGTAAATGATTGCCACACAGGGATGATCTTCACCAAAAAGCTTAAGGTCAATGGCAAGCGCTTTAGTGCTATACTCTTCCGCCTTATCTAAATGGCCTTGATCTTGATAGATTGCTCCTAGGTTGTTGTAATCTCTTGCTACCCTGGGATGATATTCGCCAAAAAGCTTAAAGTCAATAGCAAGCGCTTTAGTGCTATACTCTACCGCCTTTTCTAAATTACCTTGCTTTTTGTAGATTTTTCCTAGATTGTTGTAAATGTTTGCCACAGTGAGATGATATTCACCAAAAAGCTTAAGATTGATGGCAAGCACTTTGTTAATATACTCTGCCGCTTTGTCTAAATAACTTTGCTTTTTGTAGATTTTTCCTAGATTGTTGTAAATGTTTGCCACAGTGAGATGATATTCACCAAAAAGCTTAAGGTTAATGGCAAGCGCTTTGTTAATATACTTTGCCGCCTTATCTAAATGGCCTTGATCTTTGTAGATTGCTCCTAGGTTGTTGTAATCTCTTGCTACTGTGAGATGATATTCACCAAAAAGCTTAAGGTCAATGGCAAGCGCTTTAGTGCTATACTCTTCCGCCTTGCCTAAATTACCTTGTTCTTTGTAAATTCCTCCTAGGTTGTTGTAATCGATTGCCACACTGGGATGATCTTCACCAAAAAGCTTAAGGTCAATGGCAAGCGCTTTGTTAATATACTTTGCCGCCTTATCTAAATGGCCTTGATCTTTGTAGATTGCTCCTAGGTTGTTGTAATCTCTTGCTACTGTGAGATGATATTTACCAAAAAGCTTAAGGTCAATGGCAAGCGCTTTAGTGCTATACTCTTCCGCCTTATCTAAATGGCCTTGCTCGTGGTAAATTGCTCCTAGGTTGTTGTAATCTCTTGCTACTGTGAGATGATCTTCACCAAAAAGCTTAAGGTCAATGGCAAGCGCTTTAGTGCTATACTCTTCCGCCTTACCTAAATGGCCTTGGCTCTGATAGATTTGTCCTAGGTTGTTGTAACGAATTGCCACTGTGGGATGATATTCACCAAAAAGCTTAAGGTCAATGGCAAGCGCTTTGTTAATATACTTTGCCGCCTTATCTAAATGGCCTTGGTTTTGGTAGATTTGCCCTAGGTTGTTGTAAATGATTGCCACCTTGGGATGATCTTCATCAGAAAGCTTAAGGCTTATGGCAAGTGCTTTAGTGCTATACTCTTCCGCCTTGCCTAAATTACCTTGTTCTTTGTAAATTCCTCCTAGGTTGTTGTAAATGATTGCCACCCTGGGATGATCTTCACCAAAAAGCTTAAGGTCAATGACAAGCGCTTTTCTAACATACTCTGCCGCTTTCCCTAAATTGCATTGTTCTTCGTAGATTCCTCCCAGGTTAATATAATCTCTTGTCACATTAGGATGATATTCACCAAAAAGCTGAAGATCAATGGCAAGCGCTTTGTTGCTATATTCCTCCACCTGGTCTAAATGGCCTTGGTTTTTGTAGATTCCTCCCAGGCTATTAAAAAGTTTTGGCACACTGGGATGATATTCACCAAAAAGCTTAAGGGCAATAGAGAGTGCTTTGCTGCTATACTCTACCGCTTTGTCTAAATTGCCTTGCTCGTGGTAGATTTGCCCTAGACTGTTGTAATGGGTTACCACTCTGGGATGATATTCACCAAAAAAATTAAGGTCAATGGCAAGCGCTTTCATGCTATATTCGGCTGCTTGGTCTAAATTGCCTCGATCTTGGTAGATTCCTCCCAGGTTATTGCAATAACTTGCCACCCTGGGATGATATTCACCCAAAAGCTTAATGCTAATGGCAAGTGCTTTTCTAATATACTCTTCCGCTTTGTCTAAATTACCTTGGTCTTGGTAAATGATTGCAAGAGCATTTAAAATCCCTGCATTTTGTGGATTTTCTTGTTCTGCTAAAAGATACCATTTTTCTGCTTT
>NZ_JRXI01000051.1:0-1109 GCF_000813645.1 Neochlamydia sp. TUME1
ATTTAAAATCCCTGCATTTTGTGGATTTTCTTGTTCTGCTAAAAGATACCATTTTTCTGCTTTTTTATGTTGAAAAAGCCTCTGGTGTATATCTCCCCGCGTCTCTGGTGAGTTATCCTCCAAATCAGAAGATTTAAGTATATCTTCATTGCCTGCTAAAAATTCGTGAATAGATTGATGGAAAGGAATGAAGATGCGGTAGATTTTTTTTATCAATTTTAAAGTTGTATGATCTAAGGCAAACTGCTTTTTAATAAGACCCGGATCCTCAAACCCAAAAGGCTTAAGCAGGGGATTCATCATTTCCTGTTGAGCTTGGTAATGAGAATAAGTCTTAAGACGCATGAATAAGACTAGGCTCATCCATTCCTTTAACCTTTCAGTGGCCTCTTTTGTTATAATCTTTAACTCACTTAGCTTATCAATCCTAGTAAAAGTGTTGGTAGCTGCTACTTTTTTAAGAAGCGCTAACCTATCCAGAGCTAAATGAGGAAACCTATAAAAATCATTTTTAACTTTAAAAAGCATACCCTGCCTTTCTAAATCACTCATTCTTGGATTAAAAGCTTCCATATCAGCTGGAACAAGGTGCTGTTTGGCTAAATACTGGCGTAGATCAAGGTTTTCTTGATAAGACATATTAAGCACTTCTTGAATATTTTCATCATAGGCTTTAGTTAATTCAAAATTGCCTAACAAATGAGTAAAGTTTAGCAATTCTATAGGAAGATGAGGATCCTTTTTATGCCACCATTGGCCTTTTTCATCTTTACCCAGATATTGAGCCATCTGTTCAGGAGTTTGGATAAGCTCAAATGTCTTACCATTCCCCAAAGGAGTTTTACAGCCTTTTCCTTCTACCCCTGCTCCATCAAAGGCAAAGCCCCGTGGTGTAATGCCATCGAAAAAGTCTATTGCTTTTAAGCAAGGAATGTTTAAAGCAGGAAGGATAGTTTCTCCCAAGTTGATAATTTTTAAGTGAAGTAGATTAGTTAGATTCCTAAAGTACTTCTTATTTATAGGATTGTCGTCTTGCACAAGGATACCAAATTCTAAGTCGGAATAAGGGGTCATTTCTTCCCTAGCTAGAGAGCCAAAGCCTATCATGG
>NZ_JRXI01000052.1:0-2214 GCF_000813645.1 Neochlamydia sp. TUME1
AAATTACCTTGCTCATGGTAGATTGCTCCTAGGTTGCTGTAATCGATTGCCACTGTGGGGTGATTCTCACCAAAAAACTTAAGCTCAATGACTAGTGCTTTAGTGCAAGACTCTGCCGCCTCGCCTAAATTGCCTTGGTCACGGTAGATTGCTCCTAGGTTGCTATAATTGCTTGCCGTCGTAGGATGGTTTTCACCAAAAAGTTTAAGGTTGATGGCAAGCGCTTTGCTGCTACACTCTTCCGCCTGGCCTAAATTGCCTTGGCTTTGGTAGAATTGTCCTAGGTTATTGTAACGAGTTGCCACATCGGGATGATTTTCACCAAACAGGTTAAGGTCGATAGCGAGGGCTTTGTGAATATACTCTTCTGCTTTGTTTAAATTACCTTGCTCATGGTAGATTTGTCCTAGGTTATTGTAATCAATTGCCACATGGGGATGATTTTCACCAAAAAGCTTAAGCTCAATGGCAAGCGCTTTGCTGCTACACTCTTCCGCCTGGCCTAAATTGCCTTGGCTTTGGTAGAGTTGTCCTAGGTCATTGTAATCAATTGCCACATCGGGATGATTTTCACCAAACAGGTTAAGGTCGATAGCGAGGGCTTTGTGAATATACTCTTCCGCTTTGTCTAAATTGCCTTGCTTTTTGTAGATTATTCCTAGGTTGTTGTAACCGCTCGCCACATAGGGATGATTTTCACCAAAAAGCTTAAGGTTAATGGCAAGCGCTTTGTTGTTATACTCTTCCGCTTGGACTAAATTGCCTTGGTCTTTGTAGATTTGTCCTAGGTTATTGTAACCAATTGCCACACGGGGATGATTTTCACCAAAAAGCTTAAGGTTAATGGCAAGCGCTTTGTTGCTATACTCTTCCGCCTGGCCTAAATTGCCTTGCTCTTTGTAGATTTGTCCTAGGTTGCTATAATTGCTTGCTACAACGGGATGATTTTCACCAAAAAGCTTAAGGTTAATGGCAAGCGCTTTGTTGCTATACTCTTCCGCCTGGCCTAAATTGCCTTGGTCTTGGTAGAGTGTCCCTAGGTTATTGTAACAAGCTGTCACCTTGGGATGATATTCACCAAAAAGCTTAACGTCAATAACAAGTGCTTTGTTAGTGTACTCTACTGCTTTGTCTAAATTACCTTGGTTATGGTAAATGATTGCAAGAGCATTTAAAACCCTCGTATTTTGTGGATTTGCTTCTTTTGCTAAAAGATACCATTTTTTTGCTTTTGTATGTTGAAAAAGCCTCCGGTGTATATCTCCGCGCGTCTCTGGTGAGTTATCCTCCAAATCAGAAGATTTAAGTATATCTTCATTACCTGCTAAAAAATCTTGAATAACTTGATAGAAAGGAATGAAGATGTGGTAGATTTTTTTTATCTTTTTTAAGGCTTTATGATCTAGGGCAAACTGCTGTTGAATAAGCTTTGGATCTTCAAAGCCAAAAGGTTTAAGCAAAGGATTCATCATCTCTTGTTGCGCTTGATAATGTGAGTAAGCCTTAAGACGCATGAATAAGGCTACGCTCATCCAATCCTTTAACTTTTCAGTGGCCCCTTTCATTATAATCTCTAACTCCCTTAGTTTATCAATCCTAGTAAAAGTGTCGGAAGCTTCTATTTTCTTAAGAAGAGCTAGACGGTCAAAAGCTAAATGAGGAAACCGATAAAAATCATTTTTAACTTTAAATAACATTCCTTCTTTGCTTATGTTATCCATCCCTGGATCAAAATTTTCCATATCTTCCTGAACTAAATGATGGTGGGCTAGGTATTGGCGTATATTAAGATTTTGTTGATAAGGAGCATTAAGCTTATGTTGAACATTTTGTCTATATTGCTCAGTTAGCTCCTCGTTGCCTAACAAATGAGTAAAGTTTAGCAATTCCATAGGAAGATGAGGCTCTTTTTCATGCCACCACTGGCCTTTTTCATTTTTGCCAATATACTGCGCCATCTTTTCAGGAGTTTGGATAAGCTCAAACGTCTTACCATTACCTAAAGGAGTTTTACAGCCTTTTCCTTCTACCCCTGCTCCATCAAAGGCAAATCCCCTGGGCGTAATGCCATCAAAAAATTTGATGGCTTTTAAGCAAGGAATATTTAAAGCAGGAAGGATAGTTTCTCCCAAGTTGATAACCTGCAAGTGAATTAGATTTGTAAGATTCCTAAAGTACTTCTTATTTATAGGATTGTCGTCTTGTACAAGGATG
>NZ_JRXI01000053.1:0-1665 GCF_000813645.1 Neochlamydia sp. TUME1
AAGTCCTATCCATTACAGCTAATTTCTGCATACAGGCCTAGCCCTAGATAAGGCTTTTCTTTTGCTAGTTCCTTAAATGTAGTAAATATAAAAGAGTTAATAGAGGAACTTTCTAAGTTCATAAGCTTATCCTCCTTTTATCTAACTTTATTTTCATCTGCACTTCATATTATCTCAACCTAAACAAATTTTTAATCGGTAAATTTTTTAGCATCCCTTTATAAAATTGTTTTTAGCTTATTGGCTAACATTGTCACTATAGGATGATTTTCACCAAAAAGCTTAAGGTTAATGGCAAGCGTTTTGTTAATATACTCTTTCGCTTTTTCTAAATAGCCTTGTTCTTTGTAAATTCCTCCCAGGTCGTGGTAATCGAATGCCACCAGGGGAGAATATTTACCAAAAAGTTCAAGGTCAATGGCAAGCGCTTTGTTGCTATACTCTTCCGCTTGGACTAAATTGCCTTGGTCTTTGTTGATTTGTCCTAGGTTATTGTAACCAATTGCCACATCGGGATGATTTTCACCAAAAAGCTTAAGGTTAATGGCAAGCGCTTTGCTGTTACACTCTTCCGCCTGGCCTAAATTGCCTTGGTCTTTGTAGATTTATCCTAAGCTGTTATAATTGGTTGCCACACTAGAATGATATACACCAAAAAGCTTAAGGTTAATGGCAAGTGCTTTGTTGCTACACTCTTCCGCTTGGCTTAAATTGCCTTGCTCTTTGTAGATTTGTCCTAGGTTATTGTAATCAATTGCCACATCGGGATGATTTTCACCAAAAAGCTTAAGGTTAATGGCAAGCGCTTTCTTGACATACTCCGCCGCCTGTCCTAAATTGCCGTGTTCTTGGTAGAGTGTCCCTAGGTTATTGTAATCAATTGCCACATCGGGATGATTTTCACCAAAAAGCTTAAGGTTAATGGCAAGCGCTTTGCTGCTACACTCTTCCGCCTGGCCTAACTTGCCTTGGTCTTTGTAGATTAGTCCTAGGTTATTGTAACCAATTGCCACATCGGGATGATTTTCACCGAAAAGCTTAAGGTTAATGGCGAGTGCTTTGCTGCTACACTCTTCCGCCTGGCTTAAATTGCCTTGTTCGAGGTAGATTGCTCCTAGGTTATTGTAACAAATTGCCACCTCGAGATGATTTTCACCAAAAAGCTTAAGCTCGATAGCAAGTGCTTTTTTAGTATACTCTTCCGCTTTGTCTAAATTGCCTTGGTCTTCATAAATTTGTCCTAACCTGTTATAATTGGTTGCCACACTAGAATGATATTCACCAAAAAGCTTAAGGTTAATGGCAAGTGCTTTGCTGCTACACTCTTCCGCCTGGCTTAAATTGCCTTGGTCTTGGTAGATTAGTCCTAGGTTATTGTAATCAATTGCCACCTTGGGATAATATTCACCAAAAAGCTTAAGGTCAATGGCAAAAGCTTTGTTGCTATACTCTGCTGCTTTGTTTAAATTACCTTGCTCTCGGTAGATTGTTCCCAGGTTATTGCAACAATTTGCCCCATCGGGATGATATTCACCAAAAAGGTTAAGGTTAATGGCAAGCGCTTTATTAATATACTCTGCTGCTTTGTTTAAATTACCTTGCTCATGGTAGATTGCTCCTAGGTTGCTGTAATCGATTGCCACTGTGGGGTGATTCTCACCAAAA
>NZ_JRXI01000054.1:0-20223 GCF_000813645.1 Neochlamydia sp. TUME1
CATACTCACAAGGCGCAGTATCTAATTGATGCACGGCTTGTATTACAAGTTGTCCGAAGAAAATTTTTATGTGTTGAGCTATCTCACCATAAAGCTCTCTCACCTCTTGGGAAGAAGGGTTCTCTAGGAGAGTTTGAATTTTCTTCTCTATTTCTTCTCTAAATTTTTTCAATTCGCTGCGATTGCGTTCAAATTGTTTCACTATTACCAGGGGATCAAAAGGTTTGCCTTTACATTGTTTAACGAGTAAATTTTGTACTTGAGAAAGTCTAGTTCTAAGAACTTTTAGACGCTCTTGAGGAACTAGACGTAAGGCATAATTATAAAGACCTGCCGCTTGCAGAAGCGTTTCAGACGTTTGTTTTCCTAGATAAATGTCACCTAATTCTTCTATGCAAAAGCTTTCTTGAATAGGATCTTTCTCTCGGACAGCAATTTGTAAAGCTTGCGTATAAGTTTGTTCTAATTCTTTTATCTTCTCGTCTGATAAAAGCTCCTGGCTTTCCAATGTTTTGAGGGTGTTTTCTAATTCATTTGTAGATAGCGAATTAGAAAAAAGAATATTAGAAGAGATTTTCGACTTTAAAAGAAGAGTTTTATCTTGCTTTAAGGGCTTTTGAGCATAGATAAAATGACCACCTAAATCCACAATAAAAATATAGTCTTGACGCCTTTCTTCTTGAGGAATAGTTTCCCATTCCTGGGATCTATCTTTTTTAGATGTTAAGCCTACTTTTGAAGAGATAAGCATATCATTAATACCACATCCCAAAGAGTCTTCATTCACTGTAACTAATCTTATAGGAATAGATAAAGCCTGGGCTAATAAATCTCCTTCGCCCAAGCCACTAACCCAACTTCCTTTTTCTCTTATTTCTTTTGCTCTTTTACTGTTAACGTGCCTATAAATGTCTGAGAGCACGTGCCTTAAATAAAAGATTTTATCGTTTTGCTCGTCTAGTACAGGAATCTTCCTAGAAAGCCCTTCATAGCTTCCTAAAAATGCGCTAAAAAAGCAGTCACCGTCACCTGCAACCCCTTTTAATTCAAAACCTTCTTTATGCAAGTAGGTAGCTACAGCATTTACTTTTATTTCTACTGAATTACTAATGATAGTTGCAGGATTATACCATAAAGATTTAGCTATTTGGGAGGGGCTCCAGCGTCGGAGAGAGGATGTTAAAAGTTTTTTTTTAGCAGTGGTCTGCGAATGGTGTCTAGGTAAATTATCTTTAAGCCCCTTTGAAGAGGGCTCTTGCCATTCATTAGTTTGTTTAATTAGCTGCTTCCAGTCTTTACAAACTAGTCTAGCTTGGCACGAATCTAGTAGCCCTAGCTTTTTGAATATTATTAAAGCAATTTCTCCATAAACGCTAGTGTCTCTTATAAAAGGGTTAGATTGTTCTTGTTGTTGCTCAAACGCAGGAAATATAAAAGGGCGAATACGAAGGGTCTCTAAGTTCATAAGCTTATCCTTCTTTTATCTAGTTTTATTTTCACATGCACTTCAAAGCATTACATGCTTTACTTACAAGCTTTTAGCTAGGCGTTATAACTTGTCAATCTAAATCTTAAAAATATTTTTTCACTATTGTTAGCATCAGGGAAGGGTATGTGTGATTAAGAAGAGAAAATATAATATGCTTTTGAGCTACTTCTTATGCAGCCCCATACTTTATAAAGCCCCTCTTGTTAAGTTGAAAGGCAGATTTCAGAAAGTTGGATATGTAGACTGAGTTTTTTAAAGCGTATAAGATGTTTTACTAAGTTTTAATATTTTTTCTTCCTTTAAGGCTATAGCAAGCTAAAAGGAAAATAAATAAAGTACTTTCTTTATTTAAATTTAACCAAGAGATCTAGCTTTTAAGATGTCTTGTTGAATTTGTAGCTTTAATTCTTCAAGGCTAGCAAACTTTTTTTCAGGCCTTAAATAAGAAGTAAGAATAACTTCGATAGTTTTACCATACAGATCAGCCTCATAATCAAAAATATGAGCTTCTAAAAGAGGGACTTTATCTTCACGGACGGTAGGTGCGATCCCTAGATTCGCCACGCCTTTAAACAGCTGCTGATCGACAAAGATATTAACAGCATAGACTCCTAAAGGAGGAATACACAAATTTTTGACGTCCAAGTTGGCTGTAGGGCAGTCTAGCTGTTTTCCTTTTCCTAGACCTCTATAAACGGTAGATAAGACACTATAAGGGCGTCCTAGGAGCTTCTGGGCGGTCTCTAATCGCCCTTCTTGAATGAATTTACGAATCAGGGAGCTAGAAACAGCAACTTCGTTGACAGTTTGCTGTTCGATGTATTCCACACTAAAATGTTCTCTTTCTGCAATACCTTTAATGGTTTCCTTATTGCCTTTTCTATCTTTTCCTAACGTAGCGTCCCATCCAAGGATAAGATGAGAAAAGGGGAGGAGAGTTTGCAAATGATGGATAAATTGTTCAGCACTTTGCTCTGAAAATTCTTTAGTAAATTTAAGCAAGATTAATAAATCTACACCCATATTTTTGATCAGCTGAATTTTATGTTCATTAGTGCAGATTTTATTTACCGGCCTATCAGGATAAAGGACCTCGGAAGGGTGATTTTCAAAGGATAAAACTACACTGGCCTGGTGTTGTTTTTTAGCAGTTTCCACTACTTTTTTGATGATGGTTTGATGCCCAATGTGCATGCCATCAAAATTGCCTAAGGTAAGAACAGAAGAGGTAGAGAAAAGCGATGTAGATGGAAGTTCGTGAATGAGTTTCATAGTTCAAAAAATAATGAAGAATTTATTAATCTTTAGGTTGGTAATTAGGTTTAAAAACAGCCTTTTTTTCCTTTGTAAGGGCTTTGCCTACAACATACATATAAAACATTTTCATGCAAATAAATATAATTTTTTGGTAAGGCTATTAATGAGGATGATAGGTTGATAAAAGCAAGAATCTTTTAACATAAATGGCTTATAAGCTGTCTATTAGAATTTTTCTGGAGCTAATTATAACTGATTAGCTAAAAAAGTTTTAGGAAATATACTATAGAGCAGGGTAAAAAAGAGCTTTGCTAATTTCTTGAGCATCAGGGGAGGCAATAAATAATTGACTGCCATCTAAACAATCTTCGACTTTAAAGGGCCCGCTACGCGTCCTTTTAAGATTGGAAAGATGAGCCCCGCATCCTAGCTTTTTACCTATATCGTCAGCTAAGCTACGTATGTAGGTACCTTTAGAACATTTCACCCGAAGATTTAGATAAGGATAGTGATAATCTAATATCTCTATTTGCAGAGTCACTGTGGCAGGTTGGCGTTCTATAACTTTTCCTTGTCTAGCCAGTTCATAAAGTTTTTTTCCATTAACTTTTTTGGCAGAATGCATAGGGGGAATTTGTTGTATTTCTCCTTGAAAATCTTGGATAATAGCCTTAATTTCAGAGGGAGTAGGAACAAGAGGGGATTGGAAAGTGATAGTTCCTTCACAATCGTAGGTATCAGTAGCTTCTCCCAAATGCACTTGAGCAAGGTATTCTTTATCCTCGCATAGAAATCGATCGGAAAGCTTAGTCATGTTGCGCCCGATGAGCAAAACCATGACGCCTGTGGCAAAAGGATCGAGCGTACCGGCGTGACCGATTTTACGTACTCCTAGAATACGCCTTAATGCGGCTACGAGGCTAAAAGATGTTTTGCCTATAGGCTTATCTATAAGCAAAATACCTTGAGGGTCAGGAATCATCGAGCTTGCTGAACGATTAATCATTGCCTCGCGACTCACGCTCACTACTAATTTTTTCGAGGAGCTGCTCGATACGCATATGCTTATCTACGCTATCATCAAGCTTAAAGTGAAGCTCTGGAAAATAACGCATGACCACTTTTTTTGAGGCTGTGACCGCGATAAACCCTGCTGCTGTTTCAAGAGCATGGATAGTCTGGTCTTTTTCCTCTTGATTGCCAATCACGCTGACAAATACTTTGGCATGGTGTAAGTCTTTAGTAATCTCTACCCTTGTGACCGTCATAAGCTCATTGACGTGCGGGTTGCGCACGTCTTTACGAATAACATCTGAGATAACTTCTTTAAGTAGGGAATTAAGTCTATCCGTGCGTTGTTTTGCCATGATCTATCTGCCTCTATAAAGAATCTTATAATTCTTGGGTAATGTAAGTAACTTCGTACGCTTCAAATACATCGCCTTCTTGTGCGGTATCAAAATTGGAAAGAACTATACCACATTCAAGGCCTTTTTGAACTTCTCGTACATCGTCTTTTACGCGTTTTATTGAGGAAATCGATGATTTTCCAATCAGCTGACCATTGCGTATAATGCGCATCTGGTTATTACGATTAATCGCTCCTTCAGTAACAATTCCCCCGGCTATTTGCCCATAGTGGGAAGACTTAAAGAGTGCTTTTACCTGGAACTTTCCTTTTTCTGTTTCAATAGCAATCTTATCTAACAGATCTACGAGCATGGCTTTAGCATCATCAATAGCATGGTAAATGATGTCATGCATTTTAACCTGTACTCCATGTTGTCTAATAAGGGCATCCGCATGACTCTCAATCTGGGTGTGGAAGCCTATAATGACCGCTTTGGAGGTCGCAGCCATTTGTACGTCTGACTCCGAAACTTCTCCTACTCCTGCAGAAATAATATTAACCTCGGCTTTTTTCGAGTAGATCTTTAACAGCCCTACTTTTAGGGCTTCAAGAGAGCCTTGTACGTCAGCACGTAAGATAATATTAAGAATTTTCTTAGAAGGCTCTGAAGCTTGCATCATCAAGTTTTCCATGGAGAGCTTCTTTTTAAGCAAGTTATTTTGACGCATACCCACCATACGAGCTTCAGCAATCTCACGAGCTTCTTTTTCATTTTTAACTACAATGAACTCTTGGCCTGCTTCTGGAAGACCCGAAAGACCTGTAATGGCTACAGGCGTTGAAGGTCCCGCTTGCTGAATATTATGTCCATATTCATCTTGCATAGTTTTAACACGTCCCCAGTATTGATCAAATACAAGAGAGTCGCCTATTTTTAAAGTTCCATTCTGAATCAGCATAGTAGCCATAGCGCCCATGCCTTTATGCATTTCAGATTCTAGGACACGTCCTCGCGCCCGGTTAGTAGGATCTGCACGCAGTTCCAACACTTCTGCTTGCAAGGCCAACATTTCTAGCAGCGTGTTAATTCCTTCTTTAGTGACTGCGGAGCAATTAACAGTAATAGTTTGCCCGCCCCATGCTTCTGGGAGAAGTTCTTGCTCTGCAAGTTGGCGGTAGACATTTTCAACATTAAAATTAGGCTTATCACATTTGTTAATAGCTACCACGATGGTGACTTTTGCTTCACGAGCATGCTGGATGGCTTCCACTGTTTGTTGGCGAAGGCCTTCGTCACCGGCTACGACTAACACGACGATATCAGTGACATCCGCACCGCGGGCACGCATAGCTGAAAAGGCTTCGTGTCCTGGAGTATCGAGAATGCAAATTTCTCCAACCGCCGTTTGGCATTTAAACGCTCCGATATGTTGAGTAATAGCTCCTGCTTCGCCAGCTGCACGGTTGCTGCTTCTTATTGCGTCAATTAAGCTGGTTTTACCATGGTCTACATGTCCCATGAAGGCAACTACAGGTGCCCTGATGTGTAGCTTTTCTGGAGATGTTTGTTTGATCTCTTCGCTAGCACTTTGATCAGTAATGCGGATCCTTTTTTCTTCCGAGGTATCAATGCTAATTTCACATCCAAATTCATGACCTAGTAGTTGAATAGTGGTCTCATCTTCTAGCAGATCATTAAGAGTAACGACAAGCCCTTGCATGAACAATTTAGAGATTAGCTGGGAGGACTTTAACTTCATTTCAGCAGCTAAATCTTTAATGCTAATAGGAGTTCTAATTTTGAGCGCAGTAGGCCGAATAGTGGTATCTTCCTGAACTTGCTTGATCTGTCTGTTGCGTTTTTTTCTCCATTGAGAAGTGTCATCGTCTGCTCGCAAGCCTTGTCGATCACGTGCATCAAATGCTCGCGTGGGTTCAAGACGCCGGGTAGGTTTTAGATCACGAAATTCTTTAGCTTTGCCTGGAAAAGTTTTCTTAGGAAGACTTTCATCGCTAACAGCAACTTCTTCACCCTCTTTGGGCTTAAATTTGTCTTTCGCAGCTTTGGCTGCTGCTTCTTTATCCAGAGCAGAAGCTGCTTCTCCTTTATGTTTGTGAGGTGCCTGAGGAGGAACATAAGCAGGCCGTGGAGCTGGCTTTCGAGGTAAAAGATCCTTAACATGTCGACCTGTAGGCCCTAGCTTGACATATTCTGGTATAGGCTTAATTGCAGGTATAGGAGCTTCTTGGCGAGATACTGCTACAGGTTTTTCTTCTCGAGAAGGAATTAATGCCTTTGCAATAAGAGGGGACTCTTCAGCAGGAGTAGGAGGTTTTTCATTTTTACCAGCTTCAGAAAAAGCTTCTTCCGACGCTGGCTTTTCTTCAAAAATCTTTTTCTCAGATAGCTCTACCAGTTCTTCAGCAAAAATTTCTTTACGCAGCTCTTCACTAGATTTTTTAACTTTAATGCCTTCTTCCTCGGTATCTTCAGCTTCACCTGCTCTTGAGGTTTCCGCAAATTCTACCTTAGGCTTAGCTTCAGGGGCAGAGCCTTCAGCAAAAGCAGATTTAGAACGCGCGCGGATTCGAGGCGTAGCTTCTTCCTTAGCTGGAGAATGAGCTGAAGCGTTTTTCGTAGATTCATTTAATTCTGCTTTAGGTGCTTTAGTCAGCGCACTTTTTTTTACAGGCTTTTCTTCTTTATCTTCTAAAGCCTTATTTGCTGCGATCTTGCTTTTAAGTTTACCTAAATTGATGGCTTCAGCAATTTGAGTGTTTTTAATTGTTAGCTTCAGGTTTTTTGCCAAGGCTTTCTATCCTTTGTTTTCTAATTTGTTCTATAATCTTATCGGCGGTATCTAGGCTTATGCCAGGAATTTTTGCCAATTCTTCTGGAGTTGCAATCAAGAGAGATTTGAGAGTAGTGTAGCCTTCGGCAATCAGATGTTGGAAAATCAGATTGTTAAGACCATCGATCTCTTCTAAAGGCTCGTTGAGAGAAGGATCATCGGATTCGGCTAGCTCTGTGCGCTGTAAAGCCATGGTGCGATTGTAATCCGTCATCCGTTGCACTTCTAGCTCATAACCAATCAATTCGCTGTTAAGCCTTGCATTCATTCCTTTTTTACCAATCACAGCGGCAAAATCTTCGTCGTCCACGACGATAGAGATCGTCTGATCGTCTTCGCTAATATTGATTTTACGAATCTCGATTGGCGATAGAGCATTCTGCAAAAGCTCAATAGGGTCGGCGGAAAAAGGAATAATATCAATTTTCTCATTATGTAATTCTCTGACTACATTTTTAACACGCACCCCACGCATGCCTACACAAGCACCTACTGGGTCAACTTTAGGATCTGTAGAACGAACAGTCAATTTAGTTCGGTAGCCGGGATCACGAGCGATTTTGTCGATAATCACAATATTATCATTAATTTCAGGTACTTCCTGGATTAGCAATTGACGAACGAATTCTGGATGGCTACGCGAGAGAATAACTTCTGCGCCGCCATTCTCCGTATCATTAACTTCTAACAGCAAAGCTAAAACTTTATCTCCAAGATTATATTTTTCAGTTTTAGGATAGTGCTTCATTGGCATTAACGCTTCTACTTTACCTAAATCAATAATTAAATTAGCTCCTCGGACAAAGCGTTTGACAGTACCAGAAATTAATTCATTTACACGATGGCGATACTCTTCATAAATCACATCGCGCTCCGCCCCACGCAACTTTTGAGTAATAATTTGGCGTGCTTTTTGAGCCGCAATGCGACCAAAATCTCTAGGAGTGGCTATTACATCAATAAATTGGCCCACTTGGCTCTCAGGATCAATTTCGCGAGCTTCTTCTAATGAAATTTCTTGAGCAGGCACTTCTACTTCATCTACAATTTCTTTTTCACAGTAAACGTCAATATTACCTGTTTTGGGATGAATAGTCACAGTAACATTTGAGGCTCCGCTAATACTTTTACGGGCGGCGGCACGAAGAGATTCTTCTATGGCGCTGATTACGATTTCTCGCTTAATGCCTTTTTCTCTTTCTAGGTACTCAAAAATAGCTATGAGATCTTTATTCATCGTTTTTTTTGCCTCAAATTCTTAAGATAGGAATTATATATTAAAGAAGATTTGTAAAGCAACTTACAAGAGGGTTTTTATCTATGTAAGGTGCGTTAATCGGTAGAAAAGCTAGCTTTTCTACCGATTGGATGCGATTCAGAACGTATTCTAATCTTCGCTATCTTCTCTATCTTTTTCAGAAGATTTCTTTTTGCGTTTATTGGAAGTTAAAATGATGTCGTCATGACTGGTGTGATTTTGATCAATTAAATATTCCTTAATAGAAAGAGCAATCTTTTTATGCTCAGGATCTAATTTAATCACCTTAGCTGTTACATCGTCTCCTTTAGAAACAACATCTTCAACTTTACCAAAGGTCTGATCAGATAATTCAGTGACATGGATGAGTCCTTCAATACCGCTATCGAGTTCTACAAAAGCTCCAAATGCAGTAATTTTAGTTACTTTTCCTTTAACTAAAGATCCCACCGGCATCGTTTTCTCGATGCTTTCCCAAGGGTTATTGCTTAATTGTTTAACACCTAAAGTAATTTTCTTGCTATCTCGATCGACGGATAAGATGCAGGCATCTACGACATCGCCTTTACGGAGAACTTCAGAAGGGTGAGAGACTTTTTTAATCCAGCTTAGATCCGAAATATGTATTAAGCCCTCTACTCCTGGCTCTAATTCGACAAAAGCGCCATAGTTAGTTAAACTGCGAATCTCTGCTTTAACGTTAGTACCCACTGGATATCTTTTTTCTACATCATCCCAAGGGTTATGTTCCGCTTGTTTAATTCCTAAAGAAATTTTCCCTTCCTCTTTTTGCACCGAAAGGACTACAGCTTCCACATCATCACCTTTTTTGACTACTTCGCTAGGATCGGTGACGTTTTTTACCCATGACATTTCTGACACATGAATAAGGCCTTCAATACCTGGCTCAATTTCAATAAAGGCACCATAAGGGAGCAAGTTAACAATCTTACCTTTTACACGCGTTCCAGGTGGGTATTTTTGCTCGATTTGATCCCAAGGGTTAGATTCTTTTTGTTTTAAACCTAAAGCCACCCGACCTTTTTCGCGATCAACGCTTAGAATCATCACTTCAAGTTTTTGTCCAAGTTGAACCATTTCAGAAGGATGCTTAATACGTTTCCAAGTCATATCCGTAATATGTAATAAGCCATCAATACCATCGAGGTCAAGGAAAACACCGAAATCGGTAATGTTTTTAACAATCCCATCACGTACATCACCTTCTTTAATATTTTCCAAAAGCTCAGCCTTCTTAGAAATTCTTTCTGCTTCTAAAAGCTCACGTCTGGAGACGACCACGTTCTTACGTTCAATATTAATTTTAAGGATTTTAAATTCATATGTCCTGCCGAGATATTCATCGAGGTTTTTAATGCGCTTATTATCGATTTGAGAGCCAGGTAAGAAGGCTTCCATTCCGATATCAACCATTAAACCACCTTTAACTTTACGGAGGACACGGCCTTTGACAATAGAACCTTCTTCACAATGTTCAAGAATATATTCCCATTGACGCATTCTTTCAGCTTTTTCACGAGAGAGTACAATCTGCCCATTATCATCTTCTGCTTGGTCAAGAAGCACTTCGACTTCCCCATCTAATACCACATTTGAAGGATCAGAGAATTCTTCAATAGGCACTAGACCTTCTGATTTTAAGCCTACATCTACGACAACATGATCTTTTGTGATTTCGACAATCCTTCCCTTGAGGATAGTTCCTGGGATTAATGCAGTGCTGTCTTCAATGTTATTATTGGATGACTGGCCTTCTAATAAAGCTTTAAAAAGTTCTGCATCTGTTTGCTGGTAAGAGACATCATCGACGATCTTGCTCTCATTCCAGGTGTGTTGGGGGTTTTTAGACATTTAAAGGTTACTCCTATTTTTCATACTAATGGAGTAAAGATATCAGATGTGAAAGAAAAATAGCAATATATAAAACTAAAGTGAAAATAGGAGAGGGCAGGAAAGGAAATAGGGATAAAACCAAATCTAGAAGAATATAAAAAATGCTTAATTTAATTTAATAAATTTTTTTATTAAATATTCCCTCATCACTGATAGGTTGAAATGAAAAATAACCCATAGCTATCTAGATTGTTTGAAAAAAAGCTTTATATCCAGTAAGTGGCTTTTGAAGAGGCTGTTTCATAAAGGGTGATAGCATACAGTTCGGGCAGCAGGGGCTTAAGATAATCATAAATCCATTTGCACACAAATTCTACCGTCGTAGAATCTGACTGTAGGGTCTCATTCAAGCACTGATGATCTAAATATTTTTTAGCATAGGCTGGACAAGATCAGCGAGATCTTGAAAATCTATTACCATGTTTTTCTTAGGCCCCTCTTTTTGTAAAGATTCCTTTCGGATAATGACATGGAGACTATAAGAGTGGCCATGCATACTTTTGCATTTACCATCATGATGGTTTAAAAAGTGAGCTGCTTCAAAACAAAAAATTTTTTCCAATTCATACATCTTGCTTCATTTGCCTTTGGAATATAAGGATTTAAATTGACAGATGGGAGGGCTTTTTTTTATAAGTAACTCAAGCTTATCAGAAAAAAAATAATAAAAAAGTAAAAAACTATTCCTATGCAGACACTTGTAATGAAATTTGGAGGGGCAGCAGTAGCTACTGCTGAGCATTTTTCCTATATAGCCGATCTTATTATTTCACGAAAAAAAGATTTTCAACGTCTTGTAGTCGTAGTAAGTGCGATGGGAAAAACCACAGATCATTTGATTGCATTAGCTAAGCAAGTTAACCCTGACCCTCCTCGCCGAGAATACGATATGCTAGTGACCGTAGGAGAAAGAATCAGCTGTTCTTTGCTTGCAATGGCCCTGGCCGCTAAAGGATGCGAGGCTTTAAGCTTTACAGGGAGCCAATCAGGAATTATTACTTGTTCAAAGCATACGGAAGCAAGAATTATCGATGTGCGGCCTACTCGTGTTTTGCCCTTGCTAGATTCTGGTAAAATCGTTATTGTAGCAGGATTCCAAGGGGTAAGCAGATTAGGAGAAATTACTACTTTAGGACGAGGTGGCTCAGATACTACAGCAGTAGCTCTAGGAGTGATTTTAAAAGCCTCAGTCGTAGAGTTTTTTAAAGATGTTCCGGGAGTTTATGCAGAAGACCCTAAAAAAAACCCTCACGCAGTTTTTTATTCAAAGCTTACTTATAAGCAAGCTTTAGAAGTAGTTGGTAAAGGTGGAAAGATATTACATCCTCGTTGTATAGAATTGGCCTATAAGAATTATTTGCCCCTGAAGATAAGATCTTTTAAGACATATGGTATGGGAGAAAATGAAAGGTGCACAATAATTTTTGAAGACTCTTGCCAGCCGGATAAGCATTTGTTTGAAGATGAAATTTAACAATATATGCCTATAAGTAGCTTAAACCATGCAAGAAAATGAGTGTTTTCCCGAAATAAAGATTCTTGTTGAGGATCAAGATAATGACGTAAGTATACATTTATTCAAGGAAGCTATCCATAGCACATTGAAGAAAATGGTTCCTCTAAATTTTTTCAAAAATAAGAGTTATGAAAGTGAATTTCCTATCCTTAAGAGTTTAGTTTCAAACCAGGCTCCTGGCTATCTAACCTTTTATTATTTTGGCAAATCTCAGAAACATACTCTAAAGTTTTTTATCGAAATGCTTTCGAATTGGCTAGTGCCAGGGCGACGTTTAAATCAATCGATGATATTTTCTTCTGAGTTTAGCATTCCTTCTCTAAGCCCATTAATTTACCGATTGTTCAAAGTGGTTATCCATCTAGATTTAATTTCCGATGTAGAACAGATCAAAGCTAATTTACCTATTATCGAAGCAGAAATACGCTTAGGAATGGATTCTTCTTACTATGCTAAAAGAATTTTAGAAATTAAAGGCTTAAGCATTGATGCAAAAACGGCTCTTATACAAGAAAATATCGCCTATTTGATTGAGCGTAAACCTCAGTTTTTTGACTTTGATTTGTTAACAGAGATGCAACATGTGTTGGTAATATGCCACGATGATTTTAAATCTCAACGAAGTAGCCGCCATCTTAGTCGCATTATCTGCATTCAATATCTTTTTAGAAGATATCTTTTCGATCGGCTTCAAGTTCAAAATAAAAGGCACTTTTTCTTGAAAATATTTAAAACCTATTTGCGCGACCAAGAGCAAAATAAGGAGGTGCTAGGGATCATTGTTGGCTTCAATTTTTTAAGAGAAAAAGAAATTTTTGATAAACGGCATTTAATTCGAGCGATTCAAAATCATATTCCCAATGCGCTGATGGTAGAGAACTCTTTTATCGATAATCGACGCTCTCCAGAAAACTTTTGTACTCTCTATATAGAAATAGAAAAAAGCATGGGAGAGAAATTTACCTCACAAGAAGTCTCTCAGTTGCGTAAAACTTTACCTGTAGATTTACTAGATAGCATTGAACATATTGTGCACCCTATCTTCATGCCACGCAACGAAGAAGAGATTATGCGTAACATCTTTAGCTTAAGCAGTCAAGTTAAGTTTGTACGGGATTTACCTCAAGTCATCATTAATTTTGATGAGCAAACTTATTCTAAGTTGGTATTTACCATCATTGTGGTTAGAGTGGTTGAACCTAGTGGCGCCTCTATAAAAGAACTTTTTGATAAAAGTGAAACTTTTCTAGACTATACGCATGATCGTTGTAAAACTCTAGGATACTTGCGAGGAAAGCATAGTAAAGAAGCCACGGTATTCACTGTAAAGATTTCAAAAGATGATTTCATTAGACGAGATAATTCTATCGATCTAAATAAAGCCCGTCAAAGTGTAGTTTTTGAATTGCTAAGAATTTTAGGGGAATTTAGAGATTTTAACGGAGGAATGATCTCAAAACAAAATGAACTTTTAGCCGAGCTAAAAGCGCTCCTTGGAGAAGAGACTGATTTTAATGAACTGTTATTAGAAAATTTCTTCTTTTCCATTACCCCTATAGTCATGCGCACCGTTTTAGAAGCAGAAACTTTGAAAATGTTTTTTAGCTTGTTAAGAGAAACAATTGAGGAAGAAATGGTGCCGCCCCTCTCTTATCACGTGAAAACATTAGTCAAGACGCCTTATATATATGTAATAGTGAAATCTGAAGAACGTTTAAACCGCGAGGACTTAGCTCAAGCTTTAAATGTTTTGCAAGCTAAATCCTCAGAAATTGCCACTGCCTATATGCAGGTGCATGAGGTCAATTATAATTGTTATCTATACCGCTGCTTGGATGGAAAACGGCAAAAATTATTTGGCTCAATTATTCAAAAGGCAGTAATCAACATGTTTGATAATAAAGTCTCCTAAGCTTTAAGTTTAATCTCTTGTTTTGAGTTTCACACGGAGACATAGCAAGCTTTGGCTTTAAAATTTTTAAATAAAGTTTGTGTAAATGCTTAAAAGTTTTTCTTAATATCGAAGGAGGTGACCCTGGAAAAAAAGAGAAGCGGCCAAGAAGAAAATTTATAGGCTTAGTTAGCATTTTTTAGCTTAAGGTTAAAGGGACAGCGAGAAGAGATTTAAGTAGAGGGCTTTAGTTACCTGCTTGTTTAACATCCATTAATCACTTATGGATTGTATTACTTGACAAGCTCGTGTTGCTTAAGCTAACCTCCCTGAACATAATTTTGACCAGGCACTAACAATGATAAAAACAAACTCTATAAAAGTGGCTACCTCTATTTTAGCAGGTGATTTTGGTTATTTGGCAGATACGGCTAAGAAAATTGAGGACTCGGGGGCAGACTCTTTGCATATTGATATCATGGATGGAAATTTTGTGCCCAATCTAACGATGGGGCCACAAGCTGTTGCTGCTATTAATCGTGCTACGAATATGTTTTTAGATGTTCATTTAATGGTTTACCATCCCTTTGATTATATCGAACGTTTTGTTGAAGCAGGTGCAGACAACATTACTATCCACTTCGAGGCTACCGAAGATGTAGATGAAACTTTGGAATATATTCGTAAGTGCAACATTAAAGCAGGCCTAGCTTTTTGCCCTGAGACGTCGGCCTCTATGATTCCTAAATATTTAAATAAGTGTGACCTTATCTTGCTTATGACTGTTCATCCAGGTTTTGGGGGACAAACATTTATGCCCGAGGTCCTAGAAAAAATAAGCTTTACGCGTGAATGCTTGACTAAACTTGATATTTGCCAAGGGGGGATGACTGCTAAGGAAGATTTTCCTGAAAAGCTACCTCCTTTTGATATTCAAGTCGATGGAGGAATTACTCCAGAAACTGCTAGGTTATGTGTAAAAGCTGGGGCTAACATTTTAGTGGCGGGAACATTTTTATTTAAGAGCCCTAACATGCATGAAGGAGTAGAAAGCTTACGCTGCCTTTGAGAGAACCTAATAAATTTTTTTTACTCTTGGAAATCCGTAAGTCCATCCTTAGTAGATAAAAAAAGTTTTACCCTCTCTTTTTCATTGCGCTTGGAAACATAAGCAGCTTACCTTTTAATGTTTCTATAAAGAGACTGTTTTATAGAGCCAGAAAAAAGAAATTTTTTTGAAATTTTGTCCCTATTTTTCTCTTTGACATTTGAGCCCTAGTTTCTTAATATGTCAAGGATAGCTTAAATTTTTTACTGAAGGACAGAAACGTCTATGGTTATGAGTAACCAGCTAACTCCTGGAATGACAATTTCTATCAATAACAAACTTTATCGCGTGGAAACTACGGTAAAAGTGATGGTACCCAAGGGTACGCCTTTTATAAAAACAAAATTACGCGATTTAACATCTAATGAACTGATTGAAAAGAATTTTAAATTAAATCAGTCAATTAAAGATGTTAATCTAGCAGAACGTCGTCTAGAATTTCTTTATTTAGAAGGAAAGGATTACCTTTTTTTAGACATTGAAAACCTTAATCAAATCTTAATTCCTCAACATATTATAGGCAATAGCATCAACTACTTGAAAGAAGGCGTAGAAGTTAAAGCTTCTTTTTTTGGTGAAACTATTTTTGCTGTAGAGCTACCTCAGTTTCTAGAATTGATGGTTGCAAAAGTGGAAGGAGGAGAAAATAAATCTATATTAGCTAATGCTTCCAAAGCTGCTCTATTAGAGACCGGGGCTAAAATTGAGGTTCCACCATTTATCGAAGCAGGTGATATCATAAAAATAGACACGCGTTCGTACGAATACATACAGAGGGTATAGGGAGGATTGTTGCGTGGAGCTAAAGCAGATAAAGGAATTGATGGGGGCGATGGGACGTACGGGAACCAAACGCGTAACTATCAAAAAAGAAGGCTTTGAAATTGAGATCGAAAGATACGATGGGGGAACCATAAAGGTTCCCGAGTCAATGTTTGAGTCGCCAGAAGAGACTTTTAATAAAACAGACGAGGCCTTGCGGCGGGCAAATATTAGTGTGGCTTCTTTGGCAGTGCCTCCTGGTCAAGCGGTAGAGCATAAGGAAGATGCAAATACATTTTTTGTCACTTCGCCCATGGTAGGAACATTTTATAATACGCCTTCTCCTGAAGAACCTCCTTTTGTTAAAGTAGGTAGTAAAATTGATAAAAATAGCGTAGTTTGCATTATAGAAGCTATGAAAGTAATGAATGAAATCAAAGCTGGAGCAACAGGGACGGTGGCGGAAGTGCTAGTAGAAAACGGACATCCTGTAGAATTTGGAACAAAACTCTTTCGAATTACGTAGTATTGAAATATGCAAAAAGTTCTTATTGCTAACCGTGGCGAAATTGCCGTTAGGATTATCCGTGCTTGTCACGATTTAGGCTTACAAACAGTAGCAGTTTATTCACAAGCAGATGCCGAGGCTCTTCATGTGTTGCATGCCGATGAAGCCATTTGTATCGGCGAAGCTCCTGCTGCTAAATCCTATCTTAAGATCTCTAACATCCTCTCTGCCTGTGAAATAACAGGAGCAGATGCCATACATCCAGGCTATGGTTTTTTAAGCGAAAATGCTAATTTTGCTTCTATTTGCGAAAGTTGCGGCTTAAATTTCATCGGGCCTGCTCCTGCCTCGATCACATTGTTAGGAGATAAAGCTAAGGCTAAGGCCACGGCAAAAAAGGCTGGCTGTCCTGTTATTCCTGGCTCCGAGGGGATTGTAAGTGATCTAAAAGAGGGCCTAGAAGTGGCCAAGGAGATTGGATACCCAATTTTTATTAAAGCCGTATCAGGAGGAGGGGGGAAAGGAATACGCATTGCTTATAGTGAAGAAGAATTCATACGTCTTTTTCCTGCTGCACGTGCTGAGGCAGATGCAAGCTTTAGTAATCCTGATGTCTACCTAGAGAAGATGATTGTTGATCCTCGGCATATTGAAGTCCAAGTTATTGGAGATAAATACGGCAACTACATTCACCTTGGAGAGAGAGATTGTTCCATTCAAAGGCGTCGCCAAAAACTTATTGAAGAGGCCCCTAGCCCGCTGCTAAATAGCAAATTGAGGCAAAAAATTGGCCAAGCAGCGATTAATGTTGTTAAAGAGGCTAATTATCATTCGGTAGCTACCGTTGAATTTTTATTGGATGCTGATCATCATTTCTATTTTATGGAAGTAAATACAAGGATTCAGGTAGAACATACGGTGACAGAGGAGCTAACAGGAGTGGATCTTCTTGGAGAGCAACTGAGTGTAGCAATGGGTAATAAACTGCGGTATGCCCAAGAAGAGATTAACTTTAAGGGGCATGTCATCCAATTTCGCATCAATGCCGAAAACCCTGCAGCAAATTTTTCACCTTCTCCTGGACGACTTGAATATTATTTACCTCCTGGTGGCCCCCATGTTCGCGTAGATAGTGCTTGTTATTCAGGCTATCAAATTCCTCCCAATTACGACTCCATGATTGCCAAATTAATTGTCCATGGCAAAGATCGTTTAGAAGCGATAGCTATAGGAAAACGAGCCTTACGAGAGTTCCATATCGGCGGCGTAGACTCAACCATTCCTTTCCATCTCTATATGCTTCATGATAAAAAATTTCTTCATTCCGATTTTCATCTAAGCTATATTGATGGCTTGATTGCAGAAGGGTGCTCTTTTAGCTTAGAAGAGTAAGATAAAAAGATATCTGTTCGTAGGGCATGGCAGGGGAATAGCATAGAGAAATGTATGAGCATCTCAAGTTTAAAACCGTAAATGTTAAGACCTATTATATCAGCCTTGGATTGCTTATTCTTAAATCCTGCCTTTGTCTTTTTATTGCTTTTAATTATTCGCCTTATGCCCAGGTGAGTTAAAAAATTAGAGGGATAGCCGGTAGAGTTTAATTTAAAGTCCGCACGTAATCTTTCTAAAACTCCTTATAGGAGGATATCTTAAAACCCCTCTTTTAACTTATCAATTCGCCTTAACATCAGTCTAATCATCGATAAATAAATCCAATTTTCACTCGTAGTTGTTAGGTACTCATACTCTTTAGAAGTTCTTCGATTACGCCCAATCCATGCAAAAGTCCTTTCTACAATCCACCTCTTGGGCAGGAATTTAAAGCTTAAATCAATGGTTTTTAAAAACTCTTCTATTTTATCCTCCTGTACCCAAAATCTACGAGGAGGCCTTTTAACGATCTCAAAGTCAATGTTATACTGATCTTTGCAGGTTTTCTTTAATGCAGTGCCTTGATAGCCCATATCCGCCCAAACCTTGGTGATAGTTGAAAACAGGTTTTTGCATTTGTCTAACAGCTTAATTAAGGCTGTTTGATCGTTTTCGTCAGCAGCTCCTACATAGCATGTTAATAAAAAGCCTTGCGTATCCACTACAATGTGCCTTTTACGTCCCTTAACCTTTTTAGCTCCATCGCAACCTGTGAGCCCCCCCCCTTTTTACTGTTTTAACTGACTGGCTATCGACGATAGCAGCGCTGGGATCGAGGTTCCTCCCCATTATAACTCTTAATTTTTTCCTTAAATGATGATTAATTTTCTCAAACAAATGTGCGCCTTTCCACCTCTTGAAGTAAGTGTAAACTGTTTTCCAATGAGGAAAGTCTTTGGGTAGATAATGCCACTGGCAACCGGTTCTTAAGACATAAAAAATAGCTTCCAATAATTCTCTTTTTGTATGTTTAAAGGGCCTGCCTCCTTTGCTGTAATCTACTTCAAAGTAAATTTTAATGGCTTCCCATTCACGATCTGATAAATGGCTAGGGTATGTATTGCTCATCTTTACCTCCCTTTTCTCTCAAAATTATCTTAAATAAGTTGTTTTGCATCAACCTATTAGATCTTTGATAAAGCAGATGGATAAGACAAAATAGGGGGGTAAGATATCCTCTTACATCTAGAGTTTTTTGCTCTCTCTTCTTACTTAGCTACAGCTAGTCCGCCCTAATACCAATAAAAAACATTTTTTAGATTTAGGTTGACAAATTATAACGCTTCTTCAAAAAATTGTTGATAAAGCAGGTGACGCTTTGAAATGCAGGTGAAAATAAAGCTAGATAAAAGGAGGATAAGCTATGAACTTAGAAAGTTTCTCTATTAACTCTTTTATGTTTACTACATTTAAGGAACTAGCAAAAGAAAAGCCTTATCTAGGGCTAGGCCCGTATGCAGAAATTAGCTTAAAGATTTTCCAGGAGCTGAGTCAGCAAGATCTATCTAACGCACGAGGTGTTTGTAAAGAGTGGAAGCAATTAATTGAGCAAGCTGATGAATGGAAAAGACTTCATTTAAAGAAAATTAAAAGTAATTTACCAACAAATAATCAGCTTGCTAATGAAGCAAATTCCTTGGATCCTTCTCGGTCTCCCTGGAGCTCCTCCCAAATAGCTAAATCTTTATGGGATGATCCTTCAACTGTTATTAGTGATGCAGTAAAAATAAAAGTAAATGCTGTAGCTGCCTATCTAAATAAAGAAGGTTTTGAATTAAAAGGGGTTGCAGGTGACGGCGACTGCTTTTTCAGTGCTTTTTTAGGAAGCTATAAAGGGCTTTCTAGGAAGATTCCATTGCTAGAAGAGCAAAGTAATAAATTCTCTTATTTAAGGCAAGTGCTCTCAGACATTCTTAAACACACTAACAGTAAAAGGGCGAAAGAAATAATAAAAAAAGGAAGTTGGGTAAGTGGCTTGGGCGAAGGAGATTTATTAGCCCGGGCTTTATCTATTCCTATAAGATTAGTTACAGTGAATGAAGACTCTTTGGGATGTGGTATTAATGATATGCTTATCTCTTCAAAAGTAGGCTTAACATCTAAAAAAGATAGATCCCAGGAATGGAAAACTATTCCTCAAGAAAAAAGGCCTCAAGACTATATTTTTATTGTGGATTTAGGTGGTCATTTTATCTACGCTCAAAAGCCTTTAAAGCAAGATAAAATTTTTCTTTCAAAGTCGAAAATCTCCCCTAATATTCTTTTTTCTAATTCTCTATCTACAAATGAATTAAAAAACACCCTCAAAACATTGGATTGCCAGGAGCTTTTATCAGACGAGGAGATAAAAGAATTAGAACAAACCTATACGCAAGCTTTACAAATGGCTGTTCAAGAAAAAGATCCTCTTCAAGAAAGCTTTTGCATAGAAAAACTAGGCGATATTTATCTGAGAAAGCAAACTTCGGAAACACTTCTGCAAGCGGCAGGTCTTTATAATTATGCCTTACGCCTTGCTCCTCCCCAACGGCAAAAAATTCTTAAGGATAAGCTCTGTCAAGTTCAAAATTTACTCGTTAAACAATGTAAAGGCAAACTTTTTGATTCCGTGGTAATAGAGAAGCAATTTGAACGCAATCGCAACGGATTGAAAAAATTTAGAGAAGAAATAGAGAAGAAAATTCAAACTCTGTCAGAGAATCCTCCTTCCCAAGAGGTGAGAGAGCTTTATCATGAGATAGCTCATGAGATAAAAATTTTCTTCGGACAACTTGTAATACAAGCCATATATCAATTAGATACTGCACCTTGTGAATATGCCATGATAGGCTTTGGCTCTCTAGCTAGGGAAGAAATGACCCCTTATTCTGACTTAGAATTTGG
>NZ_JRXI01000055.1:0-4183 GCF_000813645.1 Neochlamydia sp. TUME1
TATCCTTGTACAAGACGACAATTCTATAAATAAGAAGTACTTTAGGAATCTTACAAATCTAATTCACTTGCAGGTTATCAACTTAGGAGAAACTATCCTTCCTGCTTTAAATATTCCTTGCTTAAAAGCCATTAATTTTTTTGATGGTGTAACACCACGGGGCTTTGCCTTTGATGGAGCAGGAGTAGAAGGAAAAGGCTGCAAAACTCCTCTGGGGAATGGTAAGACATTTGAGCTTATTCAAACTCCTGAACAGATGGCTCAATATCTGGGTAAAGATGAAAAAGGCCAATGGTGGCATGAGAAAGAACCTCATCTTCCTATGGAATTGCTAAACTTTACTCATTTGTTAGGCAACGAAGAGCTAACTAAAGCCTATGATGAAAAAATTCAAGAAATACTCAATACGTCTTATCAAGAAAACCTTGATCTGCGCCATTATTTAGCCAAGCAGCATCTTGTGCTAGCTGATATGATAGCTTTTAACCCGCGAAGGGATTTACACAGGCATGGCATGCTGTTTCAAGTTAAAAATGATTTTTATAGGTTTCCTCATTTAGCTTTTGACCGGTTAGCACTTCTTAAAAAAGTAGAGGCTGCTGATACTTTTACTAGGATTGATAAGCTAAGTGAATTAAAGATTATGACAAAAGAGGCTACAGAAAAGTTAAAGGATTGGATGAGCGTAGCCTTATTCATGCGTCTTAAAACTTACTCTCATTATCAGGCGCAAAAAGAGATGATGAATCCTCTCCTTAAACCTTTTGGCTTTGAGGATCCAGGTCTTATTCAACAGCAGTTTACCCTAGATCATACAACTCTAAAGAAGATAAAAAAAATCTACCACCTCTTTATTCCTTTCTATCAATCTATTCACGAATTTTTAGCAGGCAATGAAGATAAACTTAAATCTTCTGATTTGGAGGATAACTCACTAGAGATGCAAGGTGATATATGCCAAAGGCTTTTTCAGCATAAAGAAGCAGAAAAATGTTATCTTTTAGCAGAACAAGAAAATCCACAAAATACAGAAGTTTTAAGTGCTCTTGCAATCCTTTACCATGAGCAAGGCAATTTAGATAAAGCAATAGATTATAGCAACAAAGCGCTTGCCATTACCATCAAGCTTTTTGGTGAATATCACCCCGGGATGGCAAGAGAGTACAACACCCTAGGGTTAATCTACAAAGAGAAAGGCAATTTAGACAAAGCGGAAGAGTATATTAACAAAGCGCTTGCCATCAACCTTAATTTTTTTGGTGAAAATCGTCTCTCCGTGGCAGTCAATTACAACGAGCTGGGAGGAATCTACCAGAGCCGAGGCAATTTAGACACAGCAGAAGAGTATGTTAAAAAAGCGCTTACCATTAACCTTAAACTTTTTGGTGAGAATCATCCCACCGTGGCAACCCATTACAATAACCTAGGACAAATCTCCCAAAAGCAAGGCAATTTAGATAAGGCGGTAAAGTATAGTACCAAAGCGCTTGCCATTAACCTTAGACGTTTTGGTGAATACCATTGCGTAGTGGCGACTTGTTACAACAACCTGGGAATGATCTACAAAGAGAAAGGCAATTTAGGCGAAGCAGAAGAGTATGTAAAAAAAGCGCTTGCCATTAACCTTAAACTTTTTGGTGAAAATCATCCTACCGTGGCAAACCATTACAATAACCTAGGACAAATCTCCCAAGAGCAAGGCAATTTAGAGCAGGCGGCAAAGTATAGCAAAAAAGCGCTTGCCATCAACCTTGAGCTTTTTGGTAAAAATTATCCCAGCCGTGCAACCGATTACAACAATCTAGGGACAATCTACCGAGAGCTAGGTAATTTAGACAAAGCGGAAAAGTATAGCAAAAAAGCGCTTGCCATGGGTAGTGAGCTTTTTGATGAATATCATCCCCATATGGCAAATTTTTACAATAACCTAGGACTAATCTACCAAGACCAAGGCAATTTAGGCAAAGCAGAAAAATATATTAACAAAGCGCTTGCCATTGACCTTAAGCTTTTGGGTGAAAATCATCCCGAGGTGGCAACTTGTTACAACAACCTAGGACAAATCTACCTAGCACAAGGCAATTTAAACCAGGCGGCAAAGTATAGCAATAAAGCGCTTATCATTGATCTTAAGCTGTTTGGGAAACATAATCCTGTATTAGCAAGGGATTACAACAACCTAGGACTAATCTGCAAAGAACGAGGCAATTTAGACACAGCAGAAGAGTATATTCACAAAGCGCTTACTATTGAGCTTAAGCTCTCTGATGAATATCGTCCCATGGTGGCAAATTGTTACAATAATCTAGGAGTAATCTACCTAGAGCAAGGCCATTTAGACAAAGCGAAAGAGTATATTCACAAAGCGCTTGTCATCGAACTTAAGCTTTTTGGGGAAAATCATCCCCAGGTTGCAATCGATTACAACAATCTGGGGATAATCTACCTAGAGCAAGGCCATCTAGACAAAGCAGAAGAATATATTAGCAAAGCGCTTGTCATCAAACTTAAGCTTTTTGGGAAAAATCATCCCGATGTGGCAATTTGTTACAACAATCTGGGGACAATCTACCGAAAGCAAGGCCATTTAGACAGGGCTTTAGGGTCTATTGGCAAAGCGCTCGCCATTAACCTTGAGCTTTTTGGGGAACATAATTCTAATGTGGCAAGTTATTACAATAACTTAGCACAAATCTACGAAGCTCAAGGCAATATAGGCCAAGCGGAAGAGTATGCTAGCAAAGCGCTTGCCATCAACCTTAAGCTTTTTGGTGAAAATCATCCCTTGATGGCAACTTGTTACCAAAACTTGGGAATGATTTACGAAGAGCAAGATAAGCTAGATAAAGCAGCAGAGTATAGCAATAAAGCGCTCGCCATTAACCTTAAGTTTCTTGGTGAAAATCATCCTACGGTAGCAATCAACTATAGCAACATAGGATTAATCTACGAAAAGCAAGGCCATTTAGACAAGGCAGAAGAGCATATTAGAAAAGCACTCGCTATTGACCTTAAGTTTTTTAGGGAAGATCATCCTCTGGTGGCGAGTGATTACAGTAATCTAGGTACAATTTACAAAAAGCAAGGCAAATTAGGCAAAGCGAAAGAGTATGTTAAAAAAGCGCTTACCATTAACCTTAAACTTTTTGGTGAGAATCATCCCACCGTGGCAACCCATTACAATAACCTAGGACAAATCTCCCAAAAGCAAGGCAATTTAGGCAAAGCAGAAAAATATATTAACAAAGCGCTTACTATTGAGCTTAAGCTTTCTGATGAATATCGCCCCGGGATGGCAGATTGTTACAATAACCTAGGAGTAATCTACCGAGAGCAAGGCCATTTAGACAAAGCAAAAGAGTATATTAGCAAAGCGCTTGTCATCACCCTTAAGCTTTTTGATGAAAATCATCCCCAGGTTGCAATCGATTACAACAATCTGGGGATGATCTACAAAAAGCAAGGTAATTTAGACAAAGCAGAAGAGCATATTAGCAAAGCGCTTATCATTAACCTTAAGCTTTTTGGTGAAAATCATCCCGATGTGGCAATTTGTTACAACAACCTGGGGACAATCTACCGAGAGCAAGGCCATTTAGACAAGGCTTTAAAGTCTATTGGCAAAGCGCTCGCCATTAACCTTGAACTTTTTGGGGAACATAATTCTAATGTGGCAAGTTATTACAATAACTTAGCACAAATCTACGAAGCTCAAGGCAATATAGGCCAAGCGGAAGAGTATGCTAGCAAAGCGCTTACCATTGATCTTAAGATTTTTGGCGAAAATCATCCCAACGTGGCACTCGATTACAGTAATCTAGGACAAATCTACAAAGAGCAAGACAAGCTAGATAAAGCAGCGGAGTATAGCAATAAAGCGCTCGCCATTAACCTTAAGTTTCTTGGTGAAAATCATCCCACGGTAGCAATCAACTATAGCAACATAGGATTAATCTACCAAAAGCAAGGCCATTTAGACGAGGCGGAAGAGCATATTAGAAAAGCACTCGCTATTGACCTTAAGTTTTTTGGGGAAAATCATCCTCTGGTAGCGAGTGATTACAGTAATCTAGGTACAATTTACAAAAAGCAAGGCAATTTAGATAGTTCTACCTGATTTACCAAAAAAACTTCATTATTGCATCAGTTTTAGAAAGGAAAAATGTAAATTTACTTTTAGTGA
>NZ_JRXI01000056.1:0-1796 GCF_000813645.1 Neochlamydia sp. TUME1
TAGCTTTTAGGAAGAAAGTGTTTAAAAATTTTGAAGAATTACAAGAGGATGTGGATAAATAGATGAATGAGTATAATAACGAGAGAACACATACAGGAAAGTATTGTTTTAGCAAGACGCCTTTACAACATTCTTAGATGCTAAACATCTTGCGCAAGAAAGGATGTTAGATAAGTTACAACTGACAGAAATAGTATCTGCCAGGTAACTCATATTTATCAGGTCAAGTGTTGTGCAGGGTTAAGTTATAAATCCCCAGCAAATCCTGTTTAATGAGCTGAATTTTAGTTAACCCTTAAATGCATCCGTTATTTTTGATAGACAAATTTAAGCTTTTTCAATTATTATTCTCTAAATAAGAGGTAATTATGAATGTATCCCATAATGAAAGTATTTCTTTACAAGATAGAATTAATAATAAGGGTTTGTTTAAATATGAATCTCTAGTTAGTAAAAAAACGCAGGTAGCTGTGATTGCTTTTACTTATTTCGATGATCAATGGGAAATGACGTGTGCTAATTCTGCTCTTTATCAAAGTTTTTACCAGAAGGGAATTGCGGTCCCTAAAGACAAAAGAAGTTTTTTCCAAGATCGCAAGGTGATTACTATGGAAGATAATCTTTTTCCTATTGCTTTTTTTGAAATTCTTGCTCCCCATAGATTTCCGCCTGATCAATATGAGTATAAAGGCGAACTTAAAAAGCTTTAGAAAATGTTCATTTATTAGAAAAATACTCTCTTGCTAGTTGGTTTGTTTCTTTAAAGGTCAGGCCTATTACTCGTTTCATTATAGTTTGTTCAGCAACATCCCAGTTTTTAAGAAATGTTTGAACGCTAATGGGCTCAGAATTCTTAAGAGCTAGCGCATTTTCAAAGTCCTTGTAAGCATCTTTGACAAGGCTTAAAAATATAGGATTGGTTGTAAAATAGCCACTTTTCCCTTCTTGCATATCAGTATCTAAATTATTAGCTAATGAATTTCTGTCACGATTGAAGTTATGCACAGATTGTTCTTGAAGCATTGTAATCTCTTTTGAAGAATCCTTTTTAACGGCATAAATGTAAGGAATAGTTTCGGGAATGAAACAACGCAGCAGCTCGCGACTGGGTAACTGTTGGCCCATGTTCTTTACCCAATGTTGAAGGAAAGTCAATGAAACCAGTGAATTAAAAAGAACGTTTCCCGCAATGGCTAAAGAAGGCGTATCAGGATAAATAGATTGAAGTTCCTCTAGCTTTTCTACTAAAGTTGTATAAAGCTCTTTAGGAGGAATACTTAAAATTAACTCTTGCCAGGCAGGGGGAATTTTGTCCTGAGTGAAATTTATGAACATCCACTCAAATCCTAAGTTGTCATGTGTGTTGCCTTTTTTTAATGAAGCTAAGCCAGGAAAAGTGCTTCCTTGATCAATTAAAATGATACTATCTTTGGGGGCTAGAAAAGCATTTCCTAAGTGACGGTCAGTATTTAGCATAATGATATCCATGACAAGCATCTTCATTAGTTCATCACTAGGGATGTTCTGTAATTCAATTTCTGGTAAGTCTGTCAAGGGAACGCCTTCTTTATATTTTTGGAAGGAACCTATTTGCCCATCTTCGCGATTGTGCAACAATTTTTCTGTAAAATCTGAGATCTTTTTCTTTTAACTTATTTTTTAAGGTGTTTTGCCCCTTTTTAGATTGTTCGCATCAATTTTAATGAGCCCCCCTTCATGGAGTGAGGGGGCACAATTAAAATTGACACTCACAATCTTAAGAGGCAAAAATATTATTTATCTTTCTTGTTCTCACT
>NZ_JRXI01000057.1:0-2351 GCF_000813645.1 Neochlamydia sp. TUME1
TAGCACTAATATCAAAGCCACAAAGCTCTTCCGTGATTTGCTTAATACGTCTTGTAGAAACACCTTGTACATACATTTCGGCTATAGCAAGCTTTAAAGCCCTTTCTGAACGGCATCCCTTTTCTAAACATGAGGGATAAAACTTTAAACCCCGGACTTGCGGTATTTTCAGTTTCAATAACCCTGAACGAGTACTTAAGGTTTTATCTTTAAATCCGTTAGAATAGCCTTTCCGTTCTTCCGTGCGTTCATAGGATTCTGCCCATATACATTTTTTTCGCTCAATTTTCATTAATTCATTCAGTAACTTTTCTATAACAGGTGCAAAATTGTCAGTCCCTCCTTTAATTAATCCTTCCAAAATTTCAGCTATTATTTTACATTCACTAATGTCTGAGATCATATGTTTTTCCTTTTTTGGTTATTAAAGAGAAAAATTGATCTCAGACTTTTTTATTAGCAAGCTTTATCTTACTATATTGAATTTACAGAAAAAATGTTACACTACCATCTTCAAGAGGAGATTTTATCAAAGCTAGCAATACTCGTGGGTGGTACCCCAAAATTCTGAATGTTTATTCTTATATTGTTTTTGATTAAATGAGCTGTAAGATATTGGCTTAACATATACCCTAAATATTCTCTTACCGCTTGCTCGCTTTCAGGAATACCTGCTCGCGTTTTTTCTGTTTCATTAATAGGTTTAAATACTCCTTCAATCTTTTGGTTTTCAAAGTTATATTTAATAAAATAGCAACCATTCGTGCCGGAAGTGGCTTGTTTAATAGAAACGTGGGCGGAGTTCTGACTCAAAATAAGGGGAAGTAAATTGGTTTTAATTTGCCAAATTTTATGCTTTACAGACAATCTATCGATTAAGACTTCGGGTGATTGAACAGTAGCCAAGCTGTTATCCTTACCCCTCATATCTTTAATGGTTTGAAAAATAGCTCCTATTTTATCCATAGGCTTGGATGTTTGGCTTTCATTGAATAAAGCACGGTTAGTTAAATGACTAGATGAGTAATCATTGGAGGTTCCTTCCATAATAACTATCCTGTTTAAATTTTAACTATAAACCTTATTATAAAATATGTGATTAATATAATTATAGTTTTTAATTAATAAAGTTGTTAATGTTTTAAATTTTTTTAATTCAAATATTTTAAGTTGTGGTTTTAATGGTTTCAAATTAAAATCTTAGATAAGAAATAACTTGTAAAAAGGATTCTTTTAAGGAATCAAAATTTTTGAAGAAATTTATAGGGCTGCGACTGTAAAAAAATGCTAACGAGAAATAAAATAGGGGAGTGAGGTTCACGAGCTTAAAGAATAGATAATTTCAAATTTGCTTTATAGTTAATACGCTTAAAAAAAACAACGTCTGCATGCCCATTCTTTATAAGTTGCTTCTCTACTTAAGAGAATGGTTTTATAAAGTAGGGGTTTGCATAAGGAATTGCTCGAAAGCGTATAACATGCTTTTTAAGAGGGAGGAAAGATGGATTTTCGCCAATCGGTAACTACGGGGGTAAGAAATGCAAAAAGTTTTATGGTATGATAAGCTGAAGGCTATCTATTAATTTTTTCCAGCAAATTTTTCATAATAGATCTAATAGTACAGATAATAATTAAAAAAACTATTTAAGAAATAATTATAAAAATAAATGAAAGAAAGTTTGAAATAGAATAAAGAAGTAAATGAATGAGGAGGCTGACTATATTTTGATTTATAAGGTAATCATTGAGGATGCCTGATGTACCCTATGTTGAGGAGGACAAAGCAAATTGATTATCTAGCTGGCCTGGGGCAGAGAGACTCTTCTTTATCTATCAAATAAATAAACTTAACCCTCAAGCTAATAGGTTTTTTAAAAATTTTTTTGCGTGTGGTTGCGCTGGTAATGGCGTTCAATACCATTAGCTACTTCTTCTGGATCATCCGTCAAAGAAATTAACTTCAAATCATTTTCTGAGATACATTGTTGAGTAAGCATGGTAGATTTGATCCAATCTATTATTCCCTTCCAGTAATCTTTACCCATTAGATAGATAGGGAAGGGGTGGATCTTATGAGTTTGAATAAGGGTAAGAGCTTCAAATAATTCGTCCAACGTGCCATAACCTCCAGGCAAAAAGACAAACCCTTGAGCATAACGAATAAACATGACCTTACGTATAAAAAAGTAGCGAAAATTCAGGCGATACTTTCTATCAATATAAGGATTTAACTCTGCTTCAAAAGGAAGGTCTACTCCTAATCCGCACGATTTGCCCTGCGTCATTTGAGCTCCCTTATTAGCTGCTTCCATAAGACCTGGCCCGCCACCGGTAATAATAGCAAAACCTTT
>NZ_JRXI01000058.1:0-11215 GCF_000813645.1 Neochlamydia sp. TUME1
GCCACATCAATGCCTAGCTTGTAATAAGGATGGCTAGCTTGTAATCTAGCCGATCCAAAGATAGATACCGAAGGCCCTAGGGTGGTCATATTTTCAAAGCCTTCTACAAATTCAGAAATGATTCTAAATAAGCGCCATGAATCAGTTTTAAACAAATGAGCTTCATCTTCGACATTATTATATAGCATGTAGCTCCTCAATGAAATTAGGCGTGCGTTCAGTTGTTCGTGAGTGTATGTATATAAAGATAATTTTCAACTAAAAAATTTACAACAGGCATTTATCTTAAAGAAGCTGCTAGAAATTTTATAGAAAAGTCGCTTAAAAAATGAGCAGCCATTATAAATCAAAGGAATGAAAAATTAAATTTTATTTACTGCAAAAGCAATAAGCTCTTGAATAGCTCTTTATGTAATCATATACTTAGTGAAAAGCTCGTTTTTTGGGAAAGAGTCAGCTTGAAAAAGGTTGATTTCTTTTTGGCTATACAGGCGCAGTTATTTTAAAAGGTATAACTTAGTGATGGAGGAAAGTGAAAGTATAAGGGCTATTCATTTACTTTAGTTTTAAGGTTTCGGCGGTATATTTTAATCCTGTAATCCCTCGGCGTTGCAAAGGTGTACCAAATAGCTTCTCAGGATTTTTCTCACATTCTTCTAATTTTTCCAAATCTAAATAAGTTCCATTGCCGCTTGCAGGAGAAAAAGCTGCGGTGAGAGAGGGTAAAGTTCTTTGATTATGAGGACAGGCATCTTGACAAATGTCACAGCCAAAAATATAACCAGGATTTTTTTGTTGTATTTCTAGAGGAATGGGTTTTTTAGATTCGATTAGGTGATAAGATAAGCATTTAGCAGCGTCTAACTTATAGGGGGAAGTTAAGGCTTGAGTAGGACAAGCATCTATACAACGTGTACAACTGCCACAACGCGGTAGCCGTAGAGAAATCACAGCTCCTGGTATCTCTAAAGAGGTCAATATGCCTGAAATCAGAGTGTAAGTGCCAAAACGTCGGTGGATAAGTAAAGTGTTTTTGCCAAACCAACCCAACCCAGCCTGTACGGCCAAAGCTTTTTCTAAAAGGGGGCTAGAATCGCTGAATCCTTTAGCTATTCCCTGTTCACCTACACGCTCTTCTAGCCATTGAATGAATTTTTTTAGTCGTTTACGATGGACATGATGATAGTCTCTTCCTCTTGCATAGGAGGCTATCAACCCTTGGCCTGCCAGGAGATTTTCTTTAGGTTGCTTATAGTAGCTAAGAAAAATAAGTGCCGTCTTTGCCTGGGGAAAATATTGCTGAGGATAACAACGTATTTCCTTTTCCATGTAGGCCAGATCTGCATGCTTTCCTTCGGCGAGCCATTCTTTGTAGGCTTGAATATCTTCTGGGCGAACATTTGCTGGGGTAATTCCTACATCATCCCAACCTAATTCTAATGCTTTTACTTTGATCTCATCAAAGGATAAAGTCATTTTTTTATACTTAACATCCTCGAAAATAGCTCTTTCAGACTTGTTTTTTTGTATTTTCCCGTTTGATTGCCATTGGCCACTTCATGAAGGTTTTCAATAGCAATAAAAGCAGCAGGATCCTCTCTATAAATAAGCTCTTTCAGATCAGCAAGCTGAAGGCGCTCGGCGATTACATAAAGAATCTCTCGCTCATCTCCTGAAAAGCCGCCTCGTCCATACATAATGGTTAGCCCTAAGCCTAGTTCATGGACGATAGCATTGGCAATAATTTCTGATTTGGAAGAAATAATAATGACCGATTTAGTCTCATCTAAACCTACAATGACAGTATCCATGATTTTGCTAACTACCATGTAGGTAATCAAAGAGAGAAGAGGAGGATGCCAATCTTTAAAGGCGATTCCAGCAGCACTAAATACAAAAATATTAATAACCAAAACAACCTGTCCAACGGTAAAGCCGGTGAGACGATTACTGATAATCCCTAGAATTTCTGTGCCATCAAGACAGCCACCATAGCGAATGATTAAGCCTATGCCTATTCCCAAAAGCGCCCCGCCAATCACTACTACCTCAAGCGTTTCTCCTTTAAATTCTGCCCAGGGCATATAATGCTCAATAAAAAAAATAAAGCCGGTAAAGAAAAGAAGAGCAAAAAACATATGAAGGACAAAAACTTTGCCTATATACCTGTAAGCCAGAAAAACAAATGGCAAGTTTAAAGCAAAAGTAAAATATCCTAAATATTGAGTGCCAAAAATATTAGCGCATACCATGGCTATTCCTACAATTCCACCATCGATTAAACGGTTGGGGATCAGAAAAACTTGAATCGCAAAAGCAGCTAAAAAAGCACCTGTAATTAAAAAGAGATAAATAATAAGCTCTGAACCGATGGATTTAGCGCTAGCTGAGGTAGGATGGTGCATAATCTAAAATTTGTTAGGGGTTTGTCAAAGAAAACAGTATAAATAAAATTAAATTAAATGTAAAGAAAAAGATGAGACTATTTTGAAGATTATTTACTGCTCTTAAGGATTTCTTTAAGCTTTTTTTTCTTAGCTCATTAAAAAGATAAATTTTTTACAATGAGTTGGTTATTAGCGAAGAGCACTATTTTTTCCTAAGAAAAAAATGAAAATGCTTGAGATAAATAACCGCAAAAGGTATATTGAATGCTTCCTTTTGAGGGCGTATAGCTCAGTTGGTAGAGCTCCTGTCTTACACACAGGTGGTCATAGGTTCGAGTCCTGTTGCGCCCAACTATGCATACGCGGGAGTAGTTCAATTGGTTAGAGCACCGGCTTGTCACGCCGGAAGTTGCGGGTTCGAGTCCCGTCTCCCGCGTTTCTTTTAATCATTTCACTTATTTTTTTCTTAGAGAGAATTAGCTTACCTTATCCTTAACATCCTTAAAATATCCCCTTTATTAATTTAGAGATTTTCCTCAACGCTTTTCCAAACTGTGGGGGGGGGGGAGGAGTGATAGCTCTAAAGAGCTCTTAATACGCCTTTGAGAGACTCCTTATGCAGCCCCGTACTTCATAAAAATCTCTCGAACTAAGTAGAGAGACATGTTTCAAAGGGTTGGTTATGCAGGCTAAGTTTTTTCAAAGTGTATGGCTATTATCTTTGCTTACACTAAGTTAGCCTTAAAAAAAAAGAAGGCAAGATACAAGCCAAAGATTTTTTACCAGACATTATAAAATCTTAAAAATTGAGAATAAAAGCAAGAGCTGCTGGAATTGATAGCCAAGCAGGAGGGCTTTTATTGGAATCGATCTAATTCCTTAAATAATAAAAGTTTTATTTTTAACTTCTCTTCTTGTTTTTCTTAAGGCTCAGCTTGCAAATTTAGATGATCTTCAAAATGGCTTTTTGCCTCATTGAAATGAGCTAAATCTGTTAATTCTCCTACATGCACAGGTACTGCCGCGATATATCCACGGGCAAGCCAAGAAATGTCGCTATCCTCATGTTCTTCGAATTGCTGCAATTTAGCACCTAGCCAGTAATAAGAATGTCCTTCAGCAGGATGATTACGCTCTAACGGATCTTCAGCCCAAAATTCTTTCCCTTGGCGGGTCAGTTTGAATCCTTTAATCTCATGTTGATAAGTGGGAAAGTTAACATTTAGCAAGCTACCCGAGGGCAGGGGATGCTTCACCACATAATCTACTAAAAGAGGTACATAGTGTTCTACCTTTTGATAGTCAGTATTGAAGTAATCTACACAAGAAAAAGCAATGCCAGGCACACCTTGAATAATACCTTCAATAGTACCTCCTACGGTGCCACTATACATTAAGTTGCGGCCTGCGTTGGATCCACGATTAATCCCGGAGACAATCAAATCTGGTTTCCTGTCAAGGATTACTTTGAGCCCCATCTTTACGCAATCGGCAGGAGTGCCTGTAAGACTCCAGGCTTGGGTTTGGCCAGCCCATTCAACCTGATGTAAACGAAGAGGGTTACGTACGGTAATGCTAACACCGACTGCTGATTGCTCGGTTGCAGGCGCAACGATCGTTATATCTGCAAAATCTTTTAAAGCATTCCAGAGATGTCGAATACCCGGGGCATAAATGCCATCATCGTTTGTTATAAGTAAATGAGGCCGTTTAGACATGTTAAATCCATAGCAGTTGAAGAGCAAATATAAATGTTTTTTAATGATAAGTCAATCATAATAATCACATTAACTTCTTTAAGAATTATCGCCTGACAAAAATAAAACTATACGGTAAAGTGCGTCTTTACCGGATAGTGATATAATTTTATGGCACCAAAGAAACCTAAATCTTCGCCTGCTCAAGATTCCTTTATAAAAGAGCCAGCAAAAAAACGTTTGACCATTTTGGCTCGCTTTGTAGATAGAATACGTTCAACGTTTCAAAGGTTCCAGAGTAAACCTCTGCAAGAGCATCCGCTGGTGGGGAGAATCCAAGATTTGCAATCTAAAGCTAGCGCGGTACTAATTCAATTACAATCTATTAAGAATGAGCTTCATAAAGAAATTGATGCTGAAGCTTTTGTGTACATTGAAGAAGTAATAGATCCGCTTATTAAGGAGGTTTCTCGTTTACATAAATCTATAGAGCAGCCGCGCTCGGTTTTACATCAAGCAAAAACTTATCAGCGTTATAGTCAATGGGTAGAAAAAGCTAAGTTATGGATTCAAATTTGCTCAAAGACTACCGATAAAGAAGCTCTTTTTAAGGCTGTTATCCGCTATACGATCGATGAATTTCTTGAAGTGATAGACAGGGATGTACAAGTAATCACTGATTATCAAGAGCATATGCTAGAGGCTCTTTCGATAGATGAAGAGGAAAAGATAGATTTAGCCCAACGTCTTGAGGTTCGTTTACAATCTTATCTTCATGCTCTTAACGCCTTAAGGGTAAAACCAGAAAACCTTCCCTTAAAAGAAATTGCTGTATGGAAAGCTCAGGTTGATAAGCGCCGCGAAAAATATTTTGATGCAGCTCTTCATGCAATTGATAAAATTGTTAATCAGTCATTACCTGATTCACGCGATGAGGAAGAAAATGAGGATTTGAAAGATGCGCTTATCCAGATTGCCTACTTAGAAAAACACATTCCTCCTTGGTATGATGAAATTAACCTAGCCGAAACTCTAACTTTTACTCAGAAAGCTGATTTTAAATCCCAACTTGAATTATGGGAACAAAAAATCCATCGTTTGAACCTAGATTTACGTTTAACCCCTGAGCTAATTGAGCGCCTTAAAACTCTTAATGAAATCATTCATTATGCTCAGCATAAACTGATGCCTTAAAAAAAATACTCGTCCAGCTAATAAATCTTTTTATCTTTAAGCTTGTAAAAGTTGTTTGCTGGTAAAATTTTAAAAAATATAGTCGCCAGCAATTTCTCTCTTGCTTTGCCCATCTAATACATGAAATATACGCAACTTATTAAGGGTAAGCGGAGATAGTTGCCCTGAAGGGATGTAAACTATCTTTTTGCCATAGCGGCGTGCAAAACTTTTCAATAGGGAGCGAGGTGGTTGATTGGCAACATAGACCACTAGCGATTGGACAGCATAATCAATCGCCGCCATAAGAAGCACCTCAGCTTTGGAAATACAATTTTGATAATCAACATCAGACCATATATCAAACATTCTACGGGGGGGATATGACATCATAAAACCTCCATACTGACAACGCGAGATGCCGGGACCGACCACATTAGCATGGAGATCGGTAGCATAAAAAGCCATATCGGATTCCTGACTATGTTCTCCTAGCCAAGTCGTACGCCAGGGAAACTTTTCTAAGTAAGATTCATTTTCTTTAGGGGTATCTTCATCAAATATTACTACGATTGACCCTACTCCGCCTGGAGGCTTCCCTGAGACTTTGACATATAATTTTTTTTCATGCCAATGGCGAATCGTTTCTCTAGTATCGACTCCATCCTCTAGGCTTGAAGAAAAAGGAACGATTCGAGCTGCTTCTTCGCGCATGAGCTGAGTGCCCTTCTTCTTTAAGAAATCCCCAAATTTTTCAATCACTAGGTCTTCGGGAGGATACGAGCAAATACTAAACAGGGGAGGTGGTCTAAAATGAAGCTGTGCTCGGTTCTTGCGTTGCTTATGAAAAGATAAATCTTTTCTGCTTTTTTCTTTCCTATGAAAACGAATGCTTTTACTAGCTCCCCAGATATCTTCAATAGATAAATCAATTTCAGGAAGCTGATCTACATTACGTCTATAGGGATATTCTGTTGCCAAAGCCCATACTTCATAGGCATAATTGTGATCTACACATCCTTTGGCAGCGCTGATTAGCTGATACAAGTCGGGTAAAAGCTGCTGATGGAGCCATGCATAGTTGCGAGAGAATTTCATAATATTGCGAAAATTATAGCCTGGAAAGCTGTTTCCCGTATTCTTAGTATAATTTTCAGCGGCCAACTTAAAGAGATTATAGATGAGCTTTTGACGATCAGGGGGAAAAGAAGAAAAAGCAGGCTCTTCTCTATTTTTTAAAGGATAGGCACACCTGGCTTGTTCATAATTTTTAGTGATCCATCCATATTCTGCCATAACTTCTTGAGTAGATAAGTCCGATAAGGTGAGCAGTTCAATATGCTCTCTTGAGGCATGCTTCAAAGGAGCAAAAGAAGCTTTATCCATCAATGTAAGAATATTTTCTATGTGCGACATGCCGGCTATAAAAAGTATTCTTTCATAGCTAAAAGAGAGTTCTTTTAGGCGTCTTGCCATGAACATCTCACGCTGTTGATCCATAGTACTTTTGATTGATTTTTCTAAAAAAAAATCTTTATATGCTTTATAATAGTTCTCTAACCCTATTTTGTGTATGGCATAAGTGTCAGGCATATATTCTGTACTATCCGAATAATCATCGACATCAAGGTCGATACAATAGGCTGGAATTTGAGCTTCCATGGCACTGCGCAGACCTTCAAAAGCAGGATCGCAAGGTTCACACATATAATAGATAGGCGTATGATCTTTATTGTAGCACATCACCACACTAATATCGGGTAGACGAGAGGCGGCATGCAATAATTGTAGCTGCATAGTTTCTGCAAGTTCCACGGCAACGCAATCAGGTTGAATGGCCTCAAAAGCCATGCGTACCTGAGCTGCCATTTCCATTTTATAATGGAGAATGGGTACCGCAAAAACAGCTCCCTTCTGAATATAAAATGCTTGGAGATTGTTCATAAAATTTACATGAGGTGGGTAAGTGCTTCATCGCCAAGCGTCATGAGAACGGCTTGACGTAGCAAATTATCAATATTAATTTTACTGTTTTCTAAAGTTTTTAACCTCTTCGCCGCATAACGTGCAATATTGATTCCGTCCCTGATCGTATAATTTTCAGCGTTAGTATGGGCTTTTTGTAAAAAATTAATAACGTATTCAACAATATACTCATCAATAAAAGGTAGATTTTCTTTAAGAATGCGTTTTTCTTCCTCGGCTTCGGGAAAATCTAGATAGATCTGAGGCTGTAAACGACTGTGAATATATTCCGGAATCTCAAACGTCGAAGTATCATCGTTCATGGTAATACAGATGCGAAAGCCAGGGTCCGCCGATACTTTAAGGCCAGCTACAATGGATTCAATATAGCGTCTTGTGTCGAGAAGGGGAGCCAGTGAAGCCCATGACTTTTCACTCATGCGATTAGCTTCATCAAGAATACAGACGCCCCCTCGTAGCATGGCAGTAACTAAAGCGGAAGCTACATACCGGATTCCGCCTGCTTTATCTATAACAGGGCTAATAAGTAAATCTTCTGGACGTGTATCCATCGTGCATTGAAAAATATAGACCTCTTTATTTAGCTTTTTTGCTGCTGCATAGGCAAGGGTAGTCTTGCCGACTCCTGGCTTGCCAATTAAGCGAGGGTTCAAAGGTATATCTCTTTCATCAATGACCAACCAAGCTGCCAGAAGTTGATCCAATACATCTTTTTGACCTATCCATTGAAAATTAAACTGGTCAGGAAATCCTAAAGCAATTTCCACTCCTTGAATAGTGATATGATTTTCATGCTCATTGGACCTGGAATAAACCATATTGATCTCCTTTTTGATAAAAAGTGTATGAAGATCCACAACAAATGTAAACAGTAAAAATAAAAGTGATTAGCTTTTTGAGAGAATTAAAAAAAATCAAAATAAAACTTTAAGGAAAGATTTATTTTGATAAGGAAAATCGATCGCTTTTTTATAGGTAAGTTTAAGCTTATGTTTCTAACTAACTGAACGTTTTATAAGAAGCATCCTGGCAGTTCTTATCGTTCATTTCAACACTATGTATTAGGGCTTAGCAGCTTTATGCGAGCCATATAAAAGAGAGGCTCGGGCAATGTTTTCGCTAGCATAAGGGTAAAGAATTTCTATTTCTTTAATTAGTTCCTTTACTTTCTTGCGCATGGAATTTTGTCCTACAGGACATCGGCACATAATTCTTATGAATCCATACTGTTCAGCAAAAGCACGAATATCTTCTTCTTGAATGTAAATAAGAGGGCGTATAATCGTTATCCCATATTTTTGCATATAAATTTTGGGTAAATTTCCTGCAAATTCACCTTTATGCAACAAATTCATTAACAGGGTCTGAATGTTATCATCACGATGATGGCCAAAAGCAATAGTAGTGGCTCCTACACTTTTGGCAGCTTCAAAAAGAAGAGATCTTCTTTCGCGAGAACAACTGTAGCATTCAAGTGTTTCGAGTTTTTGCTTAGATTCTTTAACAATAAAATGGACGCCTAGCTGATCGCAAATAGCTTTTAAGTAGGTGACATTTACGCCTGCCCCACAAGAAAATTCGCCATTAACAAGGATGGCATATATATCTAATTCAGGAAAGCCCTTACCTGATATAGCTTTTAGTAAAAATAATAGCGTCAAGCTATCTTTTCCTCCCGATAGGGCTATCGCTATCTTATTATTGCTCTCTAGCATTTGATAGTCATAAAGAGCGCGACGAAAAGTGCTTTCTAATTTTTTACCTAAGCGCGACCAGGGCGGCTGAGCAATAGGTAGAGAGATAGTCATAAAAAATTAACTTTTATTTAAAAATAATTACCAAATACTTTATAGTACCCTTAGAGGCGGAGTCAAGGCATTTCTAAAATTTGCTCTAAATCTTACCAATATAGCCTAAAGGATATGGATATGACAGAAAAAGTGAGCCGTAATGATCCCTGCCCCTGTGGATCAGGAAAGAAATATAAAAATTGTTGTTGGGGAAAAAAGTACACTAAAAAGAAACTTACTGCTAAATGGTTAAATCAGCCTGCTATGCCTAATCTTATGGAACGCACTTTCGGAGATTCTATTGCTAAAACTTTTAAGCAGCAACCGCCCCTACTCCATGTGGAAAAGGAAGTCTCTACTGTAGAAGCCCCCTCTTTAGAGAAGACGGAATGATTGATTAAGAGCTTTTTATAGAGCAAGCTTAAGGCTTCTCTTAAGCTTGCCTATAGCCTGCGTAGGATTGTTAAGCCAAACGATTCTTGAAAAAAATGCACTAACTTCTTGAACACTAAAAAATTAGAATATACCGTTGTTTTTTTATAAAATGGCTTGCTGCTAATCATGCATTTTTGCTATAAGTTACGCATAATTAAACGCTATCTTTTAAACGAGTATTGTGTAAGCTGACATAGCTCAATTGGTAGAGCACCCGACTTGTAATCGGACGGTTGTGGGTTCAATTCCTACTGTCAGCATCCTTCTGGGGGTGTCGCCTAGTGGCAATGGCAAGAGACTGTAAATCTCTCGACTTCGGTCTGCGTTGGTTCGAGTCCAACCGCCCCCATTCTTTTGGACGTTTCTTACCGTCCACAGGTTTTATAAATAATTCAAACGCCACTATAGACAGGTTTTCCTCTCCAATAAAGCTGTTACCGTTTTAAATGTTTTACCCATATGCTTCTTCCATCATTTTTAGGAGCCTTTCAGCGACTTTAGCAGGATATCTTTGATTGGCTTCAATGGCATATTTTGTGATTAGCCCCTTTTTCTTGGCATCCTGAACAGCCTGCATTAATAAATCTTCAGAGAGCACACTATCTTCTAAAACATCAATCAAGGTTCGCAACGGCGTTGTGACTTTATAGCCTTGCTTCATCACAATTTCATCGGTGTGTAAATTATCTCTATGCAAAATCAGAATCTCTGGAATTTTTGCCATTCTTCTAAATCCCAAAGGAACAGTCATGTGTAATTTTGATGGCATGTTATCCGACAGCTCATACAGATCAAGAGCTGTATAATGAGAATATACTCCTTGTGGGACATTTGATCGATTTCTAGACCATAGGAACCAAAGAACGAGTTCCTCCCTTTCGCCTACCGGATATTTGGCGAGACGGTATATACCCCTAAAAGCTTTAACCCAATCACCGGTTTTGATATGATACGCATGATTTTTATCACTGAATCCAGCAGCTGTCGCTTGTTGAAAGGTAAAATATCCTTGCTGGGTTTCTGCTATTTCAAAAAGTTCCGACTCTGGAGTTTTCATAAATCCCCTAATATTTAAGGGTTTTATACAAGAAAAACCTCGTAATGTCAAGCCTGTTGATTCGGGGATTAAGCAAAATTTAGACTTTAAAAGAATTTGCATTAAATAGTATAAATGATGGAATTTTCCTATTTGCAATGCTGTATGGGCCTGGGCTACTCCCATAAGTGTTTTTGCAAATGATAAACTAAATGTTTCTACCTAGCCGTGAGCCTTTTAATGGTTACCCTAAAGCTAATGAGGTCAACCCTCTGCACTACCAGCAGATGAAGGCTTGACTTTTCGATCGGCAGAAGCAGCTTTTCCCAAGCGTTTGAGCTACCCTTTATGCAATCGCATGTCTTATAAATAAATCTTCTTAGGTAAAGAGACAGCTTTCAGAGGGCTGGGTATGCAGGCTTAGTTTTTTAAAGCTTATTAGCTATTCTTTAATTCTTAAGCGAGCCTAAGGCTTTAAGCTAGCACCATGCCTGGCTTTTATGCAAGAGGTAATAACCGTTGCTACTAGAATCAATCAACAGGCCTGTGCAGCATTTTGATATAAAAATGCTTGTATAAAAAAACCTTATAAGCCAGCAGGGGATGGGAAAATGAAAAGCCTAGAAATTGTTTTATATCCCAAGCAATACTAGTGTCTCCTTGATTCCTTATAATTTTTTGTAAGAAAAGCCCCCTTAAAGCGTTTCTTAC